>JBFMCT010000020.1 GCA_040754375.1 Actinomycetota bacterium | reverse complement strand
GCCCGGAGGCCGAGGGCGCGTCGTGTGACATGTGCACACTTTCGCGACCACCCCGCGCGACTCCTGCTTACAACGGTGAATTCTTCAGAGATCCGTGTCAGGCCGCCCGCTGACCTGAACACTTACGTCGGGACCGACCAAGGGCGGCGGAGCGTTCGTTCCGCCAGGTGACGTCGGTGGGTTATACGACGTCTCGGCGCTGGACCGAGACGAGGCCGACCAGTGCGGGGACGAGCGCCCACGCGGCCAGTGCCACGACGGCCGCGACCGGGCCGGCCTGGCTCCCGACGCCGGCCGCCTCGGCGCTCACGCCTGACAGGGCGGTGGCCAGCGGCGCCGGGACCCAGGCGCTGGCCTCGTTGGCCATCTGCACGATCAGGGGAGGGGCGACGATGAGGGCGAGGACTGCGCCGGTGACCGCGCCACCTGGGTTGCGCACGACCGTGCCGATGCCGGCACCCAGCAGCGCGCCGGCCATGCCTGCGAAGGCGGCGGCGCCGAGGACCCGCACCACTGCGCTCGGCGGGATGAGAAAGCCGAAGTCGGTGGTCGGGAGGGAAGCAGCCACGGCCACGTTGGTGAGGGCGGCCCCCGCCAAGCCGATGGCCGTGCCGCCCACGGCGATGGCACCGTACTGGGCCAGGACGGCCCGGTGCCGGCGCGGTGAGCTGAGGAACGTAGGGATCACCGTGCCGTGGGCGTACTCCCGGGCCACGGCCATGGCACCGAACAACCCGGCCAGAACGGTGGCGTTCGAGGCGAAGGCGACCAGCGACTGCTGGTCGGCAGCCGTGGCCAAGAAGCTCTTGGTGCCGTCGAAGTCGGTGCCCCCGATCACCACCGCAGCGTTGATCCCCGCCATCGCCACCAGAACCACCAGGAACGCCCAGGGCATCCTGGTGGTGGTCAGCTTCCGGAGCTCGGCCCGCAGGAGCCTTGTCCACGTCATGTGCCGACCGGTCCCTCCGGGGCGCTGGTCCACTGGAGGAAGCGCTCTTCGAGCGAACCGGCGTGGGACGCCAGCTCGTGGATGACGATCCCGGCGTCGAAGGCTCGCCGGCCGACATCCTCCATCGCCATTCCCCGCACGACGAGGGCGTCGCCCACACGTTCGACGATGGCACCGGTGTCCTCGAGCAGGCTGTGGAGCCGTTCGGGCTGGGAGCACCGGGCCCGGATGGCGGCTTCCTGCAGCTCGCTGAGCGGCCCGCTGGTCACGAGCCGCCCACGGTTGACGACCACGACGTCGTCGGCCAGCAACTCGACCTCCGCGAGGAGGTGGCTGGAGACGAGCACCGTGTGCCCGGCCGAGGCTCGAGCCCGCAGCAGGTCCCGCATCTGGTGGATGCCCATGGGGTCGAGACCGTTCGCGGGCTCGTCGAGGACGAGCACAGGAGGGTCACCGAGCAGCGCGCCGGCGAACCCGAGGCGTTGCCGCATCCCCAGGGAGTAGGCGCCCACCCGCCGGTCAGCCGCGTCCTGGAGCTCGACGAGCTCGAGGACCTCGTCGACCCGGTCGTGGCCGATGCCGTCCGCGTCGGCCAGTACCCGCAGGTGGTTGCGGCCGGTGCGCCCGGGATGGAACGCGTTCGACTCGAGGAGGGCGCCGACCGTGGCCGACGGGACCGGGAGATCGCGGTAGCGATGGCCACCGATCGTCACTTCGCCGCCGTCGGCCGCCGCGAGGTCGACCATGACCTTCATCGTCGTCGACTTGCCCGAGCCGTTGGGCCCGAGGAACCCGGTCACGCGCCCGGGCCTGGCGACGAACGACAGGTCGGCGACGACGGCCCGATCGCCGTAGCGCTTGGTGAGATGGGCCACCTCGATGGAGAGCCCACCCCCGTTGGGGGCAGGTGTTCGACGGTCGGTTGTCGTCTCCATGACCCCCACCGTAGGCCAAGGTCGTGTCGGACTGTCGGCCTCCATCCCGGGCGGCCACGGTGCCGTGGATTGCCGCTACGGGGCTCCTAGACGCCGTCGGCCTGGAAGTAGAGGCTCGGCGGGGACCCCTCGCCGCCCCCACCCGCGCTGGCGACATAGAGCAGGTCGCGGCCTTCGTCGTAGGCGAGGTCGACAGGCCAGGACGGTCGTCCGAGCGTATGCCAGCCCCCCAACGCTCGCCCGGCCGGTCAGTCCCCCAGCAGGTAGCGGGGACCAGGGCCTTGGCTGGCGGCGGCGTCGCCTGGGTTGCGCAGCCGGCACGACTCCAGCGACAGGCAGCCGCAGCCGATGCAGCCGTCGAGGTCGTCCCGCAGGGCCTCCAGGAGGCGGATGCGCTCGTCGACGAGCGGGCGCCACGAGGCCGACAGGCGGTTCCACTCGGCGGCCGTCGGCCCGTGGTCGGCGGGCAGGGTGGCCAGCGCCCGCCCGATCTCGTCCAGGCTGAGCCCAACCCGCTGCGCGGCTTGGATGAAGGCCAGCCGGCGCAGCACATGGCGGGGGTAGTGGCGCTTGCCCCCGGCCGATCGGTTCGAGCGGATCAGGCCCCGGTCCTCGTAGAAGCGAAGAGCGGAGACCGCCATCCCCGCTCGTTCGGCCACGGCCCCGATCGCCAGCTCCTCCTCCATATCCTCAAGTGTACTTGAGGTTGTGCCTTAGCCGCCTCGGGGGCTGCGCCCCCGGCGCACGGCTGCGCCGTGCTCCCCTATCCCCGCCCGGCTCGCTGGCGCTCGCTCGGTCGGGCGGCGCTTGCATCGACAACAGACTTGTCGATCGGAAAGGCAAGCGCCTACTCGTCCTTACTCGTCCTTGCCGTAGAAGAGGCGCTCGACGACGTGGCGGGCCCGGCGGGTGACGCGGCGGTAGTTCTCGCGGAGGTCGTGGGGCGTGGTGTCGAGGGAGCGGGCCAGGCGGGCCATCTGCTCGGGCCGGCGGGGGAGGGAGTCGTCGGGTGATCCCTTGACGAGGAACCAGCGGTTGCGGGCCCGCTCGCAGAAGCGGTAGGCGTCAGCCAGCACCTCGTGGTCGTCGGCGGCCAGCACGCCGACGTCTCGCAGGCGGTCGAGGGCGGCCATCGTCCCCGTGGCCTGGGTGCGGTGGCGGAGTTGGAGGAGCTGGGCCGTCCACTCGATGTCCGACAGTGAACCCCGGCCCAGCTTGAGGTGGAACTGGGGGTCCTCGCCCGGGGGGATCCGTTCACGCTCGACCCGGGCCTTCATCCTCCGGATCTCGCGCACGTCGGCCTCGGGGAACGGGTCGCGCCATACGTAGGGCTCGACCAGGTCGAGGAACCGGCGGCCGAGGTCGGCGTCCCCGGCTACGAACCGGGCGCGGGTGAGCGCCTGCAGTTCCCAGGTCTGCGCCCAGCGCTCGTAGTACTGGTGGTAGCCGGCCAGGCTGCGGGCCAGCGGGCCGTCCTTGCCTTCGGGACGCAGGCCGAGGTCGAGGGGGTAGACCTGGGTGGCGGGCGTGGGCCCGGAGACGAACCGCAGGAGCGACTCGGCCGCCCGTTCGGCCACCGCGAACTCCTCGGGTGTCGACCCCTCGTAGACGAACAGCACGTCGAGGTCGCTGGCGTAGGACAGCTCGGCGCCACCGAAGCGGCCCATGGCTATCACCGCGAAGGGGACGGCCGGCCCCACGGCGGCCAGGGCCGCAGTGAGGCTGGCCTCGGCCAGCGCCGTGAGCTGGCGGGCGGTGACGACCACCGGATCGTCCCCGTTCGTCGGGCTACCTCGGGGCGCTGCTGGGCCTTCGGTCACCGGTAGGTCTCCGGCCAGCCCGAGGACGTCGGCCGCCGCGATCCGTAGTTCCTCCCGGCGGCGGAACCTCTGTAGGCCCCGCTGGCGGTCCTCGAGCTCGGAGCGCCACGTGAACGACGCGGTGGCCCCGGCCACCATGGCCTCCGACGTCCGGGGCTCGAGGGCCTCGGGAGTGCTGAGGGCGGGGATCAGGTCGGGCTCGCGTTCGAGGGTGGCCGACAGCCGGGCGCTGGTGCCGAGCAGGACGCACAGGCGCCGGGCCGACTCGGGCGAGTCGCGGAACGCGACGGCCAGTTCGGTGGTGCGCTGGCGCCCCGAGGCCAGCTTGCGCAGCCCGAGCAGCCCGAGGTCGGGGTCGGGTGACACCGAGAGCCAGTCGAGCAGCAGGGGCATCAGTTGCTGCATCAGGCGCGACGAACGGGTCAGCCCCCCCGTCAGCTCGACGAGGGCGGCGCGCGTGCGGGCCGCGTCGGTGAACCCGAACGCCGCCAGCCGGTCGACCACCGCCTCGGCGGGCATGGCCGGAGCGGGCACGGTGCCCGCCGGGTGGGCCGAGAGGGCGTCGAGCAGCGGCCGGAAGAACAGGTGCTCGTGGATGGAGCGCACCCCGGCCTGCAGCCGGCGCAGGTAGCTGGACAACAGTTCGCCGGCCGTGGCCTCGACCGTGTCGCGATAACCCAGGACGCGGGCCAGCCGGTCCTGCGCCCCCTTGTCGGTGGGCAGGGAGTGCACCTGCTGCTCGCGTTCGAGCTGGAGGCGGTGCTCGACGGTCCGCAGCAGGTGGTAGGCCTCGTTCAGCGATCGGGCGTCGGCCGCGTCCACATAGCCCGAACGGCCCAGTTCGCCCAGGGCGTCGAGCGTGGTGGGCGAACGGAGGGACTCGTCGTGGCCCCCGTGGACCAGTTGCAGCAGTTGCACGGCGAACTCGATATCTCGGATGCCGCCCCGGCCCCGCTTGATCTCCCGGTCGGTCAGGCCCTTGCGGGCCAGCTCAGCCTCCGACCGGGCCTTCATGGTCCTCACCGCCCGCAGGTCGTCGGCCGTGAACGGCCGGCCCCAAAGGCGTTCCTGGGCGCTGGCCAGGAACGCCTGGCCCAGCTCGGGGTCCCCGGCCACCGGCCGGGCCTTGATGAGGGCCTGGAACTCCCACGTCTGCGCCCACCGTTCCCAGTAGGCCTCGAACGAACCCAGGGTGCGGGTCAGGGGGCCGTCCCGCCCCTCGGGCCGGAGGTTGGCGTCGACCCGGAACGACGCCTCCCGGGCGGCGGCCATCAGGGCACGCGCCGCCCGGTCGGTGTCCTCGTCCCCGGGCCGGGCCACGAACATCACGTCGATGTCGCTGGAGTAGTTGAGCTCGGAGCCCCCGAGCTTTCCCATCCCGATCACGGCCAGCGGGGGTGAGCCGGCGAGCTCGTAGGCCGCCTGCAGGGCGTCGGACGCCAGCGCCGCCAGGTCACGCCCGACCTGGGGAAGGTCGTCCATGCCCAGCAGGTCACGGGCCGCCACCCGCAGCAGTTCGAGTGCCTTCCAGCGCCGCAGGTCGGCGCTGGCCGAGATCGTCCCCATGGGCCGCCGGTCGTCGAGGTTCGCGATGACCTCGACAGCCGCCGGGTCGGCGACCAGCAGCTCGGTCAGGGACCGGCTGGCGGCCGTGACGGCCACCAGGGCCCGGCACAGACCGGGCTCGGCCACCAGCCGGTCCGCCAGCCCCTGGTGGGCCTCCTCCAGCCGTTGCAGGGCAACGGCCACCACGGCGGGTGCCGCCGAGCGGTCTATCGCCTCCTGGACGGCGGTGGCGGCCACGGCCAGCAGTCTCGCAGCCCCCGGCCTCTCCTCAGGGCTCGTTCAGGTTGTGCAGCGAAGGGTCAGCCTGACGCTGGTGATCGATTCGTTGCCGGCACCGTCGGTGGCCGAGACCAGCACGGGTAAGGCGATCTCCTGGAGGTGGGCGTTCAAGGCCTTGAACGGTCCGAGGGTCGCCGAGTAGCTGCCCGCGCCGGAAGCGGTCATCGTCCTCAGCGACTCTGGGTCGGTCGACAACATGGCCGTGACCGAGCTCACACCGGACGGATCGCTGGCCGTCACCGTGACGGTGGTCTGCATGGGGTCGGCGTTGGTGCACGTGCCATTGGGGCGCACGGTCGACGGGCTGACGGACAGGCCGGTGAGCGACGGCCCGTCGACGTCGGGCGGCACCGTGGTCGTCGTGGTCGTGGTGGTGGCGACCGTCGTCGCGGTGGTGCCCGTGTTGCCCCCTCCGGTCCCGCCCCCGCCGGTCCCGGGGCCACCGCCACCGCCACCGGTGCCGCCCGTCCCGGCTCCCCCGGTGCCCGCGACCACTATGGGACGGCCGGTGGTGGTCGAGCCATCGGGCTCACCCTCATCGCCTTCGGGCATCGTCGTGGTGGGGGCCACCGTCGTCGTGGCGCGCGACGTCGTCGTCGGGACGGCGACCGTCGTGCCCACGGCCGCCACCCGCTCGCCGCCCCCGTCGTCGCGGGTGGCGATCAGGGCGCCGGCCCCGAGAACGAGCACCAGGGCGGCAGCCACGGCCACGGGCCAGCGCCGAGGCCCGGCCATGGGCAGCGGTGGCGGGAACCCGCCCCGGCGGGCCGGCCAAGGCCGGCCGCGGTGGGACGCCAGCTCGGCTCCTTCGAGCACCTGGCCGGCGATCTCAGGCGAGGGCGGCCCCGCGGGCCCCACTCGCATGAGGGTGCCGGCCGCGAGGTGGCGCCGGCGCCGGGGGCCGCACGTCGGGCAGTCCCACGCGTGCTCGGAGACGAGGCGCCGTTCGGAGGCGGTCAGGATCGCCCCCGCGCCCACCAGCACGCCGGCGAGCTCGTCGCAGTCCTGGCGGCCCAGGTAGGCCACCACGTTCTCGGCCAACGCCTCCTCGGCCTCGTGGGTCAGCCGGTCGGCCATGGGCCCGGCCTGGCTGGGCGAGGCGCCGAGGATGTCGGCCAGGTCGTCGTCGTCAAAGCCTTGGCGGCACCGCAGGTCCAAGATCGCCCGGTCCCGGGCCGGGAGCTGCTCGCCGACGGCTCGTACCACCTCCACCAGCTCGCCCCAGCTCGCCCCGGCCCCCGTGGGCGGGGCCGGCGTAGACGAGGCCGGGGCCGGACGGTGGCGACCGGCCAGGGCCTGGCGGCTGGCGATGGCGAACAGCCAGGTGCGGAGCCGTTCCGGCTCGACCAGCTGATCGGCCCGGGCGGCCGCCTCTATGAAGGTGTCGTAGAGGGCGTCGTCCGCTTGGTCGCGGTCCTGCAGGACCCACCACAGATAGTCGTGGAGTCGGCCGGCGTAGCGGTCGTAGACACGAGCGAGAGCCGCCGTATCACCCGTAGCTGCCCGCTGGACGAGCTGGGCATCGTCCATCGAGGTAAATGCTACGCCTTTTCACCATCGGTAGGCTCGTCACGCACGACTGGCCCCGATCGCGAGGAGGACAACTGGCCCGACTGCGGGTTGCCGCCTGCCAGATCGACACCGTCGTCGGCGACCTCGACGGCAACGTCGAGCGGGTGCTGGGCGCCCTGTCGGAGGCCGAGGCCGAGGGCGCCGACCTGGCCGTGTTCCCCGAGCTGGCCATCTGCGGTTACCCGCCCGAGGACCTCCTGCTCAAGCCCGGCTTCGTGGCCGACAACCTGGTCGCCCTGGAGAAGCTGGCGTCGCGTACGGGCCGGTGTGCCGCCGTGGTGGGGTTCGTCGACGCCCGCCGTGACCTCTACAACGCGGCGGCCGTGTGCGCCTCGGGGACGGTGCGGGGTGTCTACCGCAAGCGCCTGCTGCCGAACTACTCGGTGTTCGACGAGCAGCGCTACTTCACGCCCGCCTCCGGCCCGCTCGTGCTCTTCGTGGTGGCCGGGGTGCGGGTCGGGGTGACGATCTGCGAGGACGTGTGGGCTCCCGCCGGGCCTATGGCCGAGCAGGCCGCCGGTGGCGCCGAGCTGGTGGTCAACCTCAGCGCGTCCCCTTATTACGCGGGCCGCTTGCCCGAGCGCGAGCGCATGCTGGCCACCCGGGCGGCCGACGCGTCGTGCGAGCTGCTCTACGTGAACGCCGTGGGTGGCCAGGACGAGCTGGTGTTCGACGGGGCATCGCTGGCCGTGTCGTCCATCGGCGAGATCGTGGCCCGGGCCCCCCAGTTCGCCGAGCACACGATGGTGGTCGACCTCGACGTGCGTCCCGTCTTCCGCAAGCGCCTGCTCGACCCTCGGGGCCGGGCCCCGGCCCAGCCGCTCGACGAGGTGCTGGTGAGCCCCCCGCGGGCAGCCGACGCCGCCTTCGGTCCTGCGGCGCCGGCGGTGCTCGCCCCGGTGCTGGCCCCTGTGGCCGAGGTCCACCGGGCGCTGGTGGTGGGCACCCGCGACTACGTCCGCAAGAACGGCTTCACCGACGTGGTGATCGGCCTGTCCGGTGGCGTCGACTCGTCGCTGGTGGCCGCCATCGCGGCCGAGGCCCTCGGGCCCGAGCACGTGCACGGGGTGCTGATGCCGTCGCGTTTCACCAGCGACACCTCGACCGCCGATGCCCTGGAGCTGGCCGCCAACTTGGGGATCGAGAGCCGGGTCGTGCCCATCGAGCCCCTGCACGCCGCCGCGCTGGCCCAGCTGGGCCCCTCGTTCGAGGGCCTGGCGCCCGACCTGACCGAGGAGAACGTCCAGGCCCGTGCCCGGGGCCTGCTGCTGATGGCCCTGTCCAACAAGTTCGGCTGGATGGTGCTGGCCACGGGCAACAAGAGCGAGATGGCGGTCGGGTTCTCCACGCTGTACGGGGACCTGGCGGGCGGGTTCGCGGTGATCAAGGACGTGCCCAAGACCCTCGTCTACGCCCTGGCCCGGGAGGCGGCGGCCATCCCCGCCAACGTGCTGGCCAAGCCGCCCACGGCCGAACTGCGGCCCGACCAGCGCGACGACCAGTCCCTGCCGCCCTACGAACAGCTCGACCCCGTGCTGGAGGCCTATATCGAAGGCGATTCCACGGCCGCCGACCTGGTGCGGGCCGGGTTCGACGCCGACCTGGTGCGCCGGGTGGTCGACCTGGTCGACAAGGCCGAGTACAAGCGGCGCCAGGCCCCCCCGGGCGTGCGGGTCACCCCCAAGGCCTTCGGCAAGGACCGCCGCCTGCCCATCACCAACCGCTACCGCGGCTGACCGGGGCAAGCGAGCGGGGGGACCGCCGACCCGGCGTCACCGAGTGGGCATCGAGTGCCGGGAGCAACGCTCCTACGCTATGCGACGATGCCGCTGCAGCCCCTGGAGGCCACCGCCCGCCGGTACGCGGCCGTGGAGCGGCGGCTGTTCGAGGTCGTGGGCTCGTGGGTCCCCGCCACGCCTGATGCCGAAACCAAGCTGGTGCTGAGGGAGGCCTCCTTCCGCCACGGTTGGCACTCGGGGCTGTGGGAGGGGTTGTTGCCGGTGGGGTCACCGGCGGCGCCCGAGGGGTCGGACGCCCTTGCCCTGCCGGCCGGGGCCACGACCACCGAGCGACTTGAGGCGCTGTACGGAGTGGTGCTGCCGGCGCTGGTGGCGGACTACGAGCGGCTCCTCATCGAGGCGGAGCGGGACGTGGCTGCCGGTGGGCCACTGCGGCGCGTGCTCAGGCTGGCCCTGGCGGACGACCACGCCGAGCTGGCTGTCGGGAAAGCACTGCTAGGGCGCATGGGACCGCGAGAGCCGTCGATGGGCGACGATATCCACTGAACGGTCCGGGGGACTTGACCGCCCGGGTATGCTTCAGGGCGACAGCAGCCAAGTCCGACCGGGTCCAGCCGGAATCATCGCGTCTCCGAGCGCGTTCTCCTTGGATGGTCGGTCTACCACAGAGCTAGAGGTTTCGAGTTGCCCAAAGAGCGCGTGGAACGGGACGAGGAAGACCTCGTCCGCCTGTACCTCACCGACATCGGGCAGTACCCACTGCTCACCAAGGACGACGAGGTCCGGTTGGCCAAGGCCATCGAGGCCGGCAATGAAGCGCGCACCCAGATAGATACCGAGAGCGGCCTGTCGCAGGGCAAGCGCCGTGAGCTACGCCGGGTGGCCAACGAGGGCCAGCTCGCCCAGTCGACGTTCGTGAAGTCCAACCTCCGGCTGGTCGTCTCCATCGCCAAGAAGTACCAGGCGTCGGGACTTCCCCTGCTGGACCTCATCCAGGAGGGCAACCTCGGGCTCATGCACGCCGTCGAGAAGTTCGACTGGCGCAAGGGCTTCAAGTTCTCCACCTATGCCACCTGGTGGATCCGCCAGGCCATCACCCGGGGGATCGCCAACACGGGCCGGACCATCCGTCTGCCGGTACACGCGGGCGACACCCTTGCTCGCCTCCAGAAGGCGCGCGCCCGCCTGGAGCTCAAGCTGGGCCGTCCGGCCACCCTTTCGGAGCTCTCGGCCGAGGTCGAGATGCCCGAAGACAAGGTCACCGAGGCGCTGCGGTTCGCGGCCGAGCCTCTCTCGCTCTCGGAGCCCCTGCGTGAGGACGGGGACGCCGAGCTGGGCGACGTGGTCGAGGACCGGTCGGCCGAATCGCCCTTCGAGGTGGCAGCCACCGCCCTGCTGCCCGACGAGATCGCCAAGCTGCTGGGGCCCCTCGACGAGCGCGAGCGGGAGATCCTGCGCCTGCGCTTCGGCCTCGACCGGGGCGAGCCCCGCACCCTCGAAGAGGTGGGCGAGCATTTCAACCTGACCCGTGAGCGCATCCGCCAGATCGAGGCAAGGGCCATGTCGAAGCTGCGCCACCCTTCGAGCGACACCGGCGCCCGAGACCTGCTGGCGGTCTGAGACCGGCGTGCCCGCCTCCCGGCGCAGCTCGCGGCGGTGGTTGGGGATGGCCCCGACCGAGAAGCTGGCCGGGCTGCGCCAGGCCAGGTCTGCCGGAGGGCACACGGGCCAGGGCCCGGGTGCCCGCCCGACAGCGGAGCGGAGGTGGACGGGAATCGAACCCGCCAGACGGGGATCACCCGTCTCAGCCGCTTTGAAGGCGGTGGGGCCCACCAGGCGCCCGGACACCTCCGACGAAGAAGCTAGCGCCCTTTCCGCCGGGCCCGGCCCCCGGGTAGGCTTGTCGCCCATGAAGAAGCTCCTGTTGCTCGCGGTCCTTGTTGCTCTCGGCGTCGTCGCCGCCAAGAAGGTGAAGGGCGCCAACTAGACCCTGGTTGCGGGGATGCCCGGTCTGCCGTGAGGTAGGCCGGGCATCTTCTTTTTCCGCGTCCGGCGCCAGCACTCGCAGATTGTCTGTTGCCTCCTGTCGCGGGGTCTGCTAGTATTTGATCATCTTCTCTTCCCCCTCGTAATACAAGACGTTACGAGGGGAGGTCCGGTGCTGGTTGCGTGCTGGTCACCGAAGGGGGGAAGCGGCACCACCGTGGTGTCCGTTCTCCTGGCACTGCTATGGGCGCGGGCCAGCGCGGGCGGAGCGGTCCTCGCCGACCTCACCGGCGACGTGCCCGCCGCCCTGGGCGTGCCCGACGCGGCCGGGCCGGGGCTTCTCGACTGGTGGGGGGCGGCCGGCGGGGTAGACGCCGTTGCCCTCGGGCGCCTCGAGGTCGAGGTCGGGCGCTCACTGCGCCTCCTTCCCTGCGGCGGGTCGTTACCCGGCGGTGGTGGGGCCGATCGAGCCGACATGCTGGCTGCCCTGCTCGGGGCCGATCCCCGGCCGGTCGTGGCCGACTGCGGCACGGCCGGCCGCTCACCGGCCCGGGAGCTGGCCGCCGGCGCGGTGCTGTCCCTGGCCGTGCTCCGACCCTGCTACCTCGCCCTGCGCCGGGCGCTCGACGCCGACATCCGCCCCAGCGGGGTGGTGCTGGTCACCGAGCCGGGCCGGGCGCTCCAGCGCCGTGACGTGGAAGACGTGCTCGGGGCCCCGGTGTGGGCCGAGCTGCCCCTCGACCCGGCGGTGGCGCGCGCCGTCGACGCCGGCCTGCTCGGCTCTCGCGTCCCCCGCTCGGCCGAGCGGGCCTTCGACCAGGTCCTCGGGGCGGTGGCGTAATGAGAGAGGGGTCGACGACGGCCCGGGTCCACGCCCGGCTGCTCGAGAGCGGCGGGGAGGGTGACCTGTCCAGGCGGGTGGAGGCGCTCGTGGGCGAGGAGGCCCCGCTCCTGGCACCCCGCCAGCGGGCTCGGATGGTCGGTGAGGTGCTGGCCGCCGTCGAGGGGATGGGCCCCCTGCAACCCCTGCTGGCCGACCCCGCGGTCACCGACATCATGGTCAACGGCCCCGGTCCCGGCCGGGTGTGGGTCGAACGATCGGGAGTCCTCAGGCGTGTGCCCCTCGACCTGGCGGCTTCGACGATCGAGCACCTCATAGAGAAGGTGGTGGCGCCCCTCGGGCTACGAGCCGACCGGGGCAGCCCGCTGGTCGACGCCCGACTGCCCGACGGCTCCCGGGTCAACGCCGTGGTCCCCCCGCTGGCCGTCGACGGGCCCTGCCTCACGATCCGCCGATTCGGCGCCCGCACGCTGGCGGTTGAGGCGTTCGCCCCCCCGCCCGTGGCCGCCCTACTGACGTGGGCGGTCGTCGCCCGGCTCAACGTGCTGGTCTCGGGGGGGACCGGGGCGGGCAAGACCACCCTCCTCAATGCCCTGGGCGCCCACATCCCACCGGGCGAGCGGGTGGTCACGGTCGAGGACGCGGCCGAGCTGCGCCTCCCGGGAGACCACGTCGTCCGCCTCGAGGCCCGGCCCGCCAACGCCGAGGGGGCGGGCGAGGTCAGGGTGCGCGAGCTGGTCCGCAACGCCTTGCGCATGAGACCCGACCGCATCCTGGTGGGGGAGGTGAGAGGGCCGGAGGCCCTCGACATGCTCCAAGCCATGAACACCGGCCACGAGGGGTCACTCTCGACATGCCACGCCAACAGCCCGGCCGACGCTCTGCGGCGCGTCGAGACCATGGTGCTCATGGGCGACCTCAACCTCCCCCTGGCTTCGGTACGCGCCCAGATCCGCTCCGCCGTCGACCTCGTGGTCCAGGTGAGCCGGCGCCCCGACGGTGCCCGGCGGGTCACGGCCGTCGCGGAGGTGGAGCCGGTGGGGCCCGCGCCGAGCGGCGGGGCCGACGGCTCCCCCGGCGACCGCCTATGGGCGCCCGGGCCCGACGGCGACGGCACCCGGCTCCTGGCCGGTCCCGACGCGGTCGTCTCCCTGCCCTCGAGGGGCCCGAGGGTGCCGTGGGCGCCCCCCGCCGACCCCGCGTGGTGCTCGCCGTGAGCTGGCTTGCGGCCGCCCTGGTCCTCGTTACCGCTATGGCGGCGCGCCAGGCTGTCCGGGCCACCCGGGCCCAGGCCGGCCGCCGCCGTATGCGGGCCCACGCCGGTCCCCACGACGGTCGGGGCCTGGCCCTGCTCGCCCTTCCGGCGCCCCCGTGGTTGGAGCGCTGGCTGGAGCGGGCTGGGTCCGAGCGCCCCGCGTCCAGCGTCTGGTCGGTGTGGGTCGTCTGCGGGGCCGCCGGCCCTGCCCTGGCCCTGGCCGTGGCGGGCGCTGCCGTGGCCGTACTGGTAGCGGCCTGCGCCGTCGTCATACCGGTGGTCGTGCTGCACACGCGCCGCCATCGCGGTGGTGCCCGGCTGGAGGAGGGCCTGCCTGGGGCACTGGAAGCCATGGCCAGATCGCTGCGGTCGGGCGCCGGCCTGCGCCAGGCCGTGGGCGAGGCCGCGGTGGCCACTGCGGGCCCACTCGGGAGAGAGCTGGGCCGCGTGGCCCGCCAGGCCGGCCAGGGAGCCAGCTTGGTCGAGGCCCTCGAGGGGCTCGCAGCCCGCCACCCCATGCCCGGGTGCCGCCTGGCGGTGGCCGCCCTCTGTCTGGGAGTGGAGACCGGAGGCGCCCAGGCCCGGGCCGTCGACGGGGTGGCCGCCACCCTCCGGGACCGCCTGGCCGTCACCGCCGAGGTCAAGGCCTTGGCTTCTCAGGCCCGGGTGTCGGCCATGGTCATCGGGCTGGCACCACTGGCCTTCGGGGCCTTCGCCGTCACTACCGATCCCCGTACCGGCGACTTCCTGTTCAACACCCCGGTCGGCATCGCCCTTCTGACCACCGGCGTCGTCCTCGACGGTCTGGGGTGGCTGTGGATGCAGCGCCTGACTCGCGTGGCGCTGTGACCGGCACCCTTCTGGTCCTGGCCTGGGTGGCGGTCGTGGCCCGCGTGGCCTGGCCCCACCGGCCCGCTCCCGCCCGGGCTCGTGCCATGGTGGAAGCCGCGCGTCGAGAGGGCCCGACGGCGAGGAGGCCCGGTGATCGGCGCGGGCCGGTCGAGGCCCTGGGGTGGTGGGCGCTGGGGTGGGCCGGGCGTTCCCCGACACCCGAGGGCGCGCGCCGGTTGGGGACCGCCCTGGTGGCCGCACTGTTGTGTTTGGCCGTCGTCCCTCCGGCGGCCGTCCCGGCCGCGCTCGTGGCCTGGGCCCTGCCCGCGACCCGCGCCCGCCGAGCCGAACGTCGCCGGTTGGCGGCCCTGGCTGCCGACCTGCCCGACGTCGTCGACCTCCTCGTCCTGGGGGTGAGCTCGGGCCTTACCGTCCACCTGGCGGTGGCCCGGGTGGCCGCTCGCGCCCCTGGCCCCCTGGCCGAGGAGCTGGCCCGGGTGATGCACGAGGTGGGCCTCGGCCGTCGCCTGTCCGACGCCCTCGACGACCTGCCGGTCCGCGCCGGTGAGCCGATGAGGCCGGTGGTGGCCGCCCTGGTGGCCTCCGAGCGCTATGGCGCCCCCCTGGTGGCCGGTCTCGAACGGCTGGCCGACGAGGTCCGTCGCGATCGCCGGCGCCGGGCCGAGGAGGCCGCTCGCAAGGTCCCCGTCAAGCTCCTCTTCCCCCTGGTGCTGTGCACGTTGCCGGCGTTCGGCCTGCTGACGGTCGCACCGCTGGTGGCCAGCGCGGTGCGTTCGCTGCACCTGTGACTTCCCCCTCCGCAGTCAACCCCATCCTCAAGGGAGCCAACGTTGTCCGACATCTCGATCCACCTCTACCTCTTCCTCACGACTCTGGCCGGCCGGGCCGGCCGTCGCCTGGTGCCCGACGAGCGCGGGCAGGCCTCCGCCGAGTACGCGCTGGTACTGCTGGGGGCGGCGGCCGTCGCCCTGCTCATCGTGGCCTGGGCCACGAAGACCGATCTCGTCGAGCAGCTCTTCGAGAAGGTGATGAAGGCCATCACCGGCAAGGTCTCGTGACGAGGCGATTTCGTGAGCGAGCCGGCCCGGCCGGCTCGCTCACACCCCGGCCGGGCCGTGTCCCGCGGGGCCAGGCAGCCGTGGAGCTGGCCCTCGTCCTGCCCCTGGTCGTCATGCTTCTCCTGTTGGTCGTCCAGGTGGGGCTGCTGGCCCGCGACCAGGTGCTGGTGGTGCACGCCGCCCGAGAGGCCGCACGCGAGGCGGCCGTCGACCCCGCCCCCGAAGCGGCCCGTACGGCCGCCGAGGCGTCGTCGGGGCTGGACCCCGGGAGGCTCGACGTCGAGGTCACCGGCCGGGGCGCCCCGGGTAGCCGGGTGAAGGTCACAGCCCGCTACCGGTCACCCACCGCAGTGCCCGTGGTCGGGGCACTGGTGGGGGAGCTTCGCCTCCAGGCGTCGGCTACCATGCGTGTCGAACGGTGATCGTCCGGCCACGGAGAGGATTCTTCCGTGGCTCTGGCGAAATCCTTAGAAGCGTGGTAACTGTCTTTCACAAGCGGGACATGCTGGGGACTATTCGTTGAGCGGCTGCTCAATTATTGGGAGGGGCACGAAGCGCATGTCCAAGATCCGTCGAGCGGGTGCGGCCGTTCTGAGCTCCGTCGTCGCCGGGGCCTTCCTCGTGGCCGTCCCGGCAGGTGCCCAGGGTTCCACGACTACTGTCACGGCCGCCGAGGCCTTCATCGCGTCGGCGTCGGCGCGGGGCCTCGACATCAACCTGCTGGGCACCCACGTCAGCGTGGGCCACTCCAGCGCGCTGGTGCAGTCCGGCCAAGCCGGCCCCAAGGCCCAGGCCCAGGGAGCGGGGGTCTTGCTCGTGGCCGGCACGGTGGCCAACGCCTTGGCCGAGGGCAACAACGTGACCGACACGCCCGACCCCGCCTGCCTTCTCAACCTTCCCCTGCTCGGGCTCCTCACGTTGGCGACGGCCTGCGGCGAGGCGGCCGCCACCACGGCCAACGGCCTGCCCCAGGCGGCGGCCACCGGCACGGTGGCTGAGATCGACCTCGGGGGCAGCCTGCTCACCCCGCTGCTCGACGCCGTCAGCGCCCTCGTGGGCCAGACCGTGGGCGCCGTGGTCGACCCCCTCCTGGCCCTTCTGGGCAACCTTCTCAACCCCCTGCTGGGGGCGCTCAACCTCAACGTCAACAGCCTCGTCGACGACCTGCTCGAGGGTCTCGAGCGGGCCACGTCGGTCCTGTCGGTCAGTGTCGGCCCGTCGGCCTCTCAGGCCTCCACGTCGGCAGGTTCGGTCAAGTCGCTGAGCGTGGCCGAAGGGGCCGTGATCCGGGTCCTGCCCGGTCTGTCGCCCCTGGGCGCGCCGCTGGCCACCATCACGGTCGGCAAGGCCCAGGCTGCGGTCGACGTGACCCGCCCGGGCCCGAGCGAGGTCGGCGCCGTGAACGCCACCGCCGTCCCCTCCTTCCAGGCCGCTCTCGTCCAGGTCGACCTCGGCATCCCCCTGCTGGGCAACATCACCAGCATCCCGGTCTCGCTGGGCGAGCCCCTGACGCTGCTGGCCGGCACCCCGCTGGAGTCGACGATCACCGTCGGCGGCGGCTCGGTGTCCGACGGCCCCAACGGCTCCAAGCTGGCCGTGGCCGACGGGGTCAGCCTTCAACTGCTCAAGGGCCTCAGCGGGGGCATAGGGATCGCCCTGGCCCACGCCGAGGCGGCCGGAGGTGGGCTCTCGGCCCAGATCTCGGTCCAGCAGGAGCAGATCATCCCGGTGCCCCAGCCGGAACTGGCCAAGACCGGTAGCGACGCTTGGCTGCCCATGCTGGGCGCCGCCCTCCTGCTGGCCGCCTTCGGCACCCGGCGCCTGCTGCTGGTCCGCCGCTGACGGGCCAGGGCCCCGAGCCCTGCCCGTCGGCTCCGCCTTCACCCGCCCCCCGTCGCTGACGATCACCCAGCCCGACCTTCGGTAGCCTTGAGGCAGCCATGACCCAACGTCGTAACCGTGGGCGGCCCCAGTGCTAGAGCTCCTGCGCACCAAGCCCGCCGTCCGCCGCAGCATCTCGGTGCTCTCGGTCCTGCTGCTCTTAGGAGGGCTCGCCCTGGTGGGCTACCCCTTCTACACCAACATGTGGCAGTCCCGTCTGCAGAGCCAGCTCACCAAGCAGCTGGCCAGTCCCGAGTTGGTGCAGGCCTACCGGGAGCGGGCCGTCGAGACCGGTGACAGCCTGACCCGGGTACGTATCCCCGCCCTCGACGTCGACACGGTGGTCGTCGAGGGCATCACGCCCAGCGCACTGCGGGCGGGTGCCGGCCACTACCCCCAGACCCCGCTGCCGTGCGAGGCCGGCAACGTGGCTATCGCCGGGCACCGCACGACCTACGGCAAGCCGTTCGGCAACATCGACCGGCTCAAGGTGGGTGACACCATCGAGCTGACCACCCCCATCGGCGGGTGCGTCTACCAGCTCACCAAGGCCCCCTTCATCGTCGAACCCACGGACATGTCGGTCCTCGACCCGACGGCCGAGCGCACCCTCACGCTGACCACCTGCCACCCCCGTGGGTCGGCCGCCCAGCGTCTGATCGTGCAAGCCACCTGGGTCAGAGACCTCCCGGCGGCATGACCGGCCGTAGACGCCGGGCCCTGCCGCTGGTCGCCGGCCTAGCCGTGTCGTTGGTGATGGCCTTGGGCCCGGTCCCGGTGGCGGGGGCGGCTGCCGGCCTGTCGGTGGACATCGCCACCCCCGAACCTGGGGAGTGGTTCACGTCCTCGGGGAGGGTGACCGTCACCGGCGAGGCCAGCGCGGCCACGCTGTTCGCGTCGGTAGGGCGGGTGAGCGTGCGCTTCTACCGGGGCGGGGGCATGGTCGAGAGCGGTGACGCCTGCAACCCGTGCTCGTCCGACCCGACCGTCCCGTTCAGCTACACGTCGGGAGTACTCGACCACAACGGTCCCTACACCGTCGAGGTCGTGGCCGTGGGTCACGTCCTGCTCAGCGGGCTCCGAGTCGACGGGTCGGCGACGCGCGACATCGTGGTGGCCGTCCCCCCGGCGCCCCCGACCGGCCTCAAGGCCGAGCCCCAGCCCGACCGCACCGTCAAGCTCTCGTGGACGGCGCCGGCCATGAGCCCCGACTTCCTGGGTTACGCCATCTACCGCAACAGCGACTCGCGGGGCTTCGTGGGCCTGCACACCACCGTGAACACGACGTTCACCGACCAGGGTGCGGCCCAGCTCGGGGGGGCCGTGCAATACCAGGTGGCTTCGGTGCGCCGCGGGCCCGTCCCCGACGATCCCCGCGAGGCCCTCCAGACCCGCTCGGCGGCCGTGGTGGCCAACCTGCCGGCCCTGCCCACGACCACCACCTCCAGCGTGCCCGGCGGGACCAGCGCCCCTCCCACGACGGCCGTTCCCGGAGGTGGCCTCCAAGACGGAGGGGCGGCCGAGCTCGACTTGGGCTCGCTCCTGCAGCAGTCACCGGTGGACGTACCCCGGCTCCCGGCCCCCACGCCCCCGACCCTGCCCGACACCGGCTTCGACGCCAACCTGCCCTTCCCGTCCACGTCGGCGCCGGCGTCCTCGCCCATCGAGGGACGCCAGCAGGGAAGGGCGGCATCGTCCACCGGTACGGGCGAGCTCGGGGCCGAGGGCGGCGACGACTCCAACCGTCGCGCCCTGCTCGTACCCGTGGCCGCCGGGTCGGTCCTCTGCGTGACGGCCCTGCACCTGCGCTGGCTCAACCGGCGCTTGGCCACGGGGGCGGCCGCGGTGGTGACCGGGGGCGGGGCCGCCGCGGGCGGCCCGGGCCCGTTCGACATCGCCGAGCTGGAGCCGCTCGGGCCCGAGCCCGAACACGTCGGGGCCGGCTCGGGGGCGTCCGGACGCCTACGCTGACCCGACCCGAATAGGGTCGAGGCCCAGTGGAACTCCGCAGCGCATTCCATCGCGAGCTCGAGGTCGTCGACCTCCAGGTCCGGCGCCTGTTCGCCCTGGTCATCGAAGCCATCGGCGGGGCCACCGACGCCCTGCTGGCCGGGGACCGCCAGGCGGCCCGCGACCTCGTGGCCCGCGACGACCTGCTCGACGCCTTATACGTCGACGTCGAGAAGGTGGTCCAGCGCCAGTTCGCCCTCCAGGGGCCCCTGGCCACCGACCTGAGGTTCCTGCTGTCGGTGCTGCGCATAGTGCCCGAACTGGAGCGCAGCGGTGACCTGGCCGAACACATAGCCCAGTGCGCGGCCCGGGGCATCACCAGCGAGCTGACTCCTCGGTTACGGGGGCTGATCCAGCAGATGGGACGCGTGGGCGTCAGCCTCTGGCAGGAGTCGGCCCGGGTTTACGACAGCCGGGAGGCCGGGGCCGGCGAACGCCTCCGCGACCTCGACGACGAGCTCGACGACCTCCACGTGAGCTTCATCGCCGAGCTGGCCAGCGGCAAGGTGAGTGTCCCGGTGGCCATCGAGCTGGCTCTCGTGGGCCGGTTCTACGAGCGGCTGGGCGACCACGCCGTCAACATCGGCGGGCGGGTCGACTACATCGCCACCGGCGGTTTCAAGCCCCGGCCGGGCGACGAGACCTGAGCCCGGCCGGAGCGTAGGGGCGCAGCCAAGTGGGCGGGGAGCGGGCCAAGCCGCAGGGGCAAGCCGACGAGCACCCGGACGGCCGTTACGCCCGCCTGGAGATGGCCGCGGACCATGCCCGCCGCCACTTGGCCCTCGTCCAGGCGGCCGGGGCCGTCCTGGAGGCGGTGGTGGACGATGCCGATGTCGCCCTTGCCCGCGTCTTGGACGTGCTGGTGCCCGAGTTCGCGGACTGGTGTGCCGTGGACGTTCCCGACGGCGACCGCGTGCGCTCACTCGGTTGGCGGGTTTCCGAGAGCCTTGGCCCCGGCCCGCGGGCCGAGGCGGAACGGCTGCGGGCGTCGTGGTCGGGCCCGGCCGCCGGGGTGATCGCCAGCGGCCAGGCCGCCCTGTACATCCCGGGGACGACGCCCCCCGACCGCGCCCGCGCCCTCGGCTCCCCGCCGGCTGGCCCTGGCGGCGCGGGCTCGGCCCTGGTGGTGCCGGTGAGGCTGCGGGGCCTGACCATGGCGGCCATCAGTTGCGGCACCGTGCCGCCCCGCCGGGGCTTCCGCCCGTCGGACGTGGCGGCCGCCGAGGAGGTCGCCGGTAGGGCCGCCTTCGCCCTCGAGCGGGCCCTGTTGTTGCGCGAGCGCCAGGAGAGGGCCGAGGAGGCTGGGGCCCGGGCCGCTCAGCTCCGCCGGCTCATGGAGGCCGCCCTGGCCGTCCGCTCTCGTCACTCCCTGGCCGAGGTGCTCGACGTGGGAGCCGAGCAAGCTCGCCGGGTTATGGGCGCGAGCGCGTGCGTGGCCCTGGTGAGGCCCGACGACGGCCAGGCCGGCGACGGTGAGACCGCGAACGATGCCATGGGCGGTGGCCTGGCCGTCTCTCGGGCCGTCCCATGGCCCCCCGAGGCGGTTGTCGACCGTCTTTGCCAGCGGGCACGGGCGTCGGCCGCCCCGACACCCGAGCCCGGCCCCGCGCCTGGCGTCCCCCCTCGCCCCGCGGGCCCCGGGGACGGGCCGGGAGCGGTGCTGACCGACACGTCGGGTACGGTGCTGGGTGCCATCGTCGTCGGTGAAAGGGCGGACGGCCGGCCCTACGCCGAACACGACGAGACCCTGCTCGTCTCTCTTGCCCAACTCGTCTCCGAGGCGGTGGAGGGCGCCCGCCTCTACGAGCGGGCGCGAACGAGCGAGGCCCGCGCCCGGGCTCTGGTGGACGCCTCTCCCCTGGCCATAGTCGAGCTCGGCCCCACCGGTGAGGTCCGGGACGCCAACGCCGCGGCCGTGCGCCTGCTGGGGTGGTCCGGTTCGGTGGAGCCCCGCCGGTTCCCGGTGCTCTACCCGCCCGAGGGCGGCGCGGTGGACCTGGCCGCCGAGGTGGCGGAAGGCCCGACGATGGTGGACCGTCGGCTGGTCCTGCAGTCGGCGGCCGTTGTCGAACTGTCGGTGTCCACGGCCCCGCTGCCGGCCGCGGGCCTGCTGGTGGTGCTGGCCGACGTCACCGAACGGCGCCGCCTCGAGGCGGAGATGGCCAAGACCAAGCGCATGGAGGCGGTCGGGCGGATGGCGGGGGGCGTGGCCCACGACTTCAACAACCTCCTCACCGTCGTACTGGGCCACAGCCACCTGCTGCTGCGGTCCATGGACGAGGGGGACGGCGGCCGCGCCCACGTCGAGTCGATCAAGGAGGCGGGCGAACGGGCGGCCAGCCTGTCGGCCCAGCTCCTCACGATCGCCCGGGGCCAGATCGTCACCCCCGCCCTGGTCGACCTGAACCACGTCGTCGAGTCGATGAACGTGGTCGTGCGGCGGCTGTTGCCCGAGGACGTCGAGGTCCGTGTCAGCACGGCGCCCGGGGTACCGGCGGTAGTGGCTGACGCCGGCCAGCTCGAGCAGGTCCTGCTCAACCTGGCCGTGAACGCTCGTGACGCGGTAGCCGGCGGCGGCCTCGTGGAGATCGCGACCAGCGGGCGCCCCGGCTGGGCCGTACTGCGGGTGTCCGACGACGGGGAGGGCATGACCGCCGAGGTGAGAGAACGCTGCTTCGAGCCCTTCTTCAGCACCCGCCGCCGGGCCAGTGCCGGTCTGGGCCTGGCCACCGTCTACGGCATAGTCACCCAGGCCGGCGGTCGGGTGGAGGTCGACAGCGCGCCCGGCCAAGGCACGACGTTCACAGTGGAACTGCCCGCTGCCGCGGGGACGCCAGCCGTGCCGGCCGCCTCGCCGGCGGCCGCCCCCGGAGGTCGCGAGCGCGTGTTGCTGGTGGAGGACGACCCGGCGGTGCGCTCACTGACCAGGGACATGCTCGAGCGGGAGGGCTACGGCGTGACGGAGGCACCGGGAGGGGCCGAGGCGCTGCGCCTGGCCCGTGCCGGCGAGCGGTTCGACCTCCTGGTGACCGATGTCGTGATGCCCGAGGTCGACGGCGTGAGCCTGGCCGCCGTTCTGGCCGAGCTGTGTGGGCCCCTGCCGACCCTGTTCATCTCCGGTTATCTGGACACGTCGGCGGGGTGGTCCGAGGGGCTGCCCGAGGGTGCCCAGTTGCTGGCCAAGCCGTTCGGGCCCGGGGAGCTAGCGGCCAAGGCGAGAGAGGCCATCGCCGGCCGGGGCGCTCAGGGTTCGAGGTAATAGCCGACCCCCCGGACGGTCTTCACCCAGCGGGGGTTGTCGGGCTCGGCCTCGATGTGGTGCCGGATCCGGCGCACGTGCTCGTTGACCGTGCGGGGGTCCTGCCAGTCGCCCGACGAGCCCCACACCTGGTCGAGCAACTGTTCCCTGGAGAAGACCTGGCGGGGGGAGCGGGCCAGGAAGGAGAGCAGGTCGAACTCGCGGGCGCGGAGGGCGACGGGTCGTTGACCGACCAGGACCTTGCGGGCCGCCAGGTCGATGCTCAGGCCGTCGCCCATCTCCAGCAGCGGCGGCCGAGACCCGGTGGCCCGGCGCAGGACCGAGTTCACCCGGGCGGCCAGCTCGGGCGGCGAGAACGGTTTCACGACATAGTCGTCGGCTCCCAGCTTGAGCCCGATGATCCGGTCGGGCTCGTCCCCCTTGGCGGTCAGCAGGATGACAGGCACGTCACTCGTGCGCCGGACCCGGGCCAGGAAGTCGAGCCCATCCTCGCCCGGCAGTACGACGTCGAGCAGGACCAGGTCGGGTGAGAACCGGCCGAGGGCCTCGAAGGCCTGGGGGGTGTCGGCCGCCTCCTCGGTGTCGAAGCCCTCGGCCGACAGGTAACGGGCGATCAGGCGACGGACCGAACCCTCGTCGTCGACCACCAGCACCCGCCGACGTGGGCTCACCCCCGGCCGTTCGTGCAGTTTCATCGCCAGCCCTGATGCTACCGGCCGGGGGCTGCGGGAGTTGGCCGAGCGTTGGCCGTGGCCCGTCCGCCTGTTGGCCTGGACGGTTCACCGTGGGGGCGTGGAACGACTAGGTACCCCAGACCGGCCCTCCCTCAACGTCCTGGTCGTGGGTACCGACGACTGGGCTGTCGACCAGGCCGTGGCCGCCCTGGGGGCCAGGGGCCACCGTGCCCTGACCTGCCACCGCTCCGGAGAACCGGCCTTCCCGTGCAACGCCTTGGTCGAAGGCCGCCACTGCCCCCTCGACGTGGGCTTCTCGGTGGTGGTCACCGTCAGGGCCCGCATGAGCCGCCAGCCCGCCCAATCCGAGCTGGGCGCGGTGTGCGGGCTGCACGCCGGCGCGGCGCTGGTCGTCGCCGGGGTGTCGGCCGACAACCCCTTCCAGCCGTGGGCCCGCTCCGTCGTCGAGGCCGGTGGCGACCTGGTGACCGAGTGTGAGCGGGCGGCCACCGATGTGGCCTCGGCCCATCCGTTCAGCTCCGTTGGGCCCACCGAGGTCGGGACCTTCGGCCCTGGGGGCCCGGCGGGCACAGGCCGATCATCTGTACTTGTGGAGGGGAACCGTTCGACGGGGCAGGCCGGGGCCGACCGATGAGCCCTCGATCGACATCGCCGCGGACGGGCGTGATGGCCCGGCTGGCCGAGGCGGCCACCGCGACCGGCCTGCAGCAGGCCAACGGCCACGGTGCGGCGCCCCGTCCGGTGGGCCCCGCACTCCGGACCGCGCCCCGGCCGGGCTCCGGGTTGCTGGGTGAGCTGCTGGTGGCCAACGGGCTGGCGACCGCGGCCCAGGTGGAGGGTGCCCTCCGCCGCCAGCGCAGCTCGGGCCGGCGGATCGGCGAGCTCCTGGTGGAGGCGGGCATCGTCGACGAGCGCGACGTGGTGTCGGTCGTGGGCGAGCAGCGAGGGATTCCCGTCGTCGACCTGCGCCACACCAAGGCCGACCCCGCGGCCCTCGCCCGGCTCCCCGAGGAGGTGGCCCGCCGGCTCACCGCCATCCCCCTGAGAGTGGCCGGGGGGGCCACCGAGATCGCCGTCGCCGACCTGCCCGGATCGACCGCCGCGCCCGAGCTGGCGGCCGCCACCGGCGGCCCGGTCCGGCTGGTCCTGGCCGCGTCCAACGACATCCGCCGAGCCATCGACTCGTCCTACCGGGCGCTCGACAACGTGGCTCAGCAGGTCAAGGCGTTCGAGGCGGCCGCCGCGGCCCGCGAGGTCCGCGAACCGGCCGCCGTCGAGCGGTCCGACGAACCCGACGCCCCCGTCGTCGAAGTGGTCAACGCCATCGTGGCCCAGGCCCTTCGTGACCGGGCGTCGGACATCCACGTCGAGCCGCAAGGTGACAGGACCCGGGTCCGTTACCGGGTGGACGGGGCACTTCACGAGGTCCTCTCGCTCCCCCCGGCGATGGGCCCGGTCCTGGCAAGTCGCATCAAGATCATGGCGAACATGAACATCGTCGAGCGGCGGCGGGCCCAGGACGGCCAGTTCGCCACCGTCATCGACGGCCGGGCCCTGGACGTGCGGGTGGCCACCAGCTCGACGATCAAGGGCGAGACGGTCGTCATGAGGCTGCTCGACAAGAGCAAGAGCCTGTTCGAGCTCAGCGAGCTGGGCATGCCCGAGGGCACGAGCACCGAGTTCACCCGCCTGGTGCGCTCGCCCTTCGGCATGGTGGCGTGCGCCGGCCCGACGGGCAGCGGCAAGACCACGACCCTCTACGCCGCCCTCGCGGAGATCAACACCCCCGACCGCAACATCGTCACCATCGAGGACCCCGTCGAGTACGTGGTGCCGTCGATCAACCAGACCCAGATCAACAGCTCGGCCGACGTCACCTTCGCCGGGGGGCTGAAGGCGATCCTGCGCCAGGACCCCGATGTGATCCTGGTGGGCGAGATGCGTGACGCCGAGACGGCCCGCATCGCCGTGCAGTCGGCCCTCACCGGCCACCTCGTGCTGTCCTCGATCCACGCCACCGACGCCGTGTCGGCCCTGTTGCGGTTCCTCGACATGGGCATCGAGTCGTTCCTGGTGGCCAGCTCGGTCATCGGGATCGTCGGCCAGCGGCTGGTGCGGCGCACGTGCACGGAGTGCCGGGCGCCCTACCGGCCGAGCGCCGAGGAGATGGCCTACTTCCGCCAGTTCGGCGGCCCGGCCAAGAACCGCTTCTGGAAGGGGGCGGGCTGCAACTTCTGCAGCCAGACCGGTTACCAGGAGCGCATCGGCGTCTACGAGCTGCTCACCGTCGACGAGGCCATGCGCGAGTTGATCGTACGGCGGGCACCGGCCCCCGAGCTGCGCGAGCTCGCTCGCGCCCAGGGCATGAGGACCCTCCAGGACGAAGGCGTCCGCCTCGTACGGGAGGACGTCACCACCATCAGCGAGATCGTGCGAACGGTCTACGTCGCCTAAGGCCAGGGAGCACCGCCGATGACCGTCTACGTGTACAAGGGACTGGCGGCCGACGGGACGAAGTCCCGGGGCCAGGTTGAGGCCAGCAGCGCCTATGGGGCCAAGGCCCAGCTCGCCCCCTACCAGTTCACCCAGGTGCACCTGCGCGAGCAGAAGGGGATCCTGCACGCCGAGATCACCCCCAAGAAGGTCAAGCCCCTGGAGGTCATGCACTTCTCCCGCCAGCTGGCCGCCTTCATCCGGGCGGGCGTGCCCATCGTCGACGCCATCGGGGTGATCGCCGAGGAGACGACCAACGACCGGTTCCGCACGGTCTTGGCCGAGGTGCGCGACGCCTTGCGGGCGGGCGAGACGTTCTCGTCGGCCATGGGGGCCAACCCCGACGTGTTCCCCCGCTACTACCTGGAGATCCTGGCCTCGGCCGAGCTCACCGGGAGCCTCGACAGCGTGCTCGACCAGCTCGCGGGCTACATCGAGCGGGACGAAGACGGCCGGCGCCGGATCACGGCCGCCCTCATCTACCCGGGGATCGTGCTGGCCATGTCGCTGGTCACGGTGGCCGTGCTGGCCGGGTTCGTGCTGCCCCGCTTCAAGGACTTCTTCAAGTCGTTCGACGCCACCCTCCCGCTGCCGACGCGCATCATGATCGCCCTCGGGGACTTCGTGTCGAACTTCTGGTGGGCCATCCTGGCGGTGGCTGCCATCGCCGGTGCCTACGTCTTCGCGACCCTTCGGACCGAGGTCGGCAAGCGCCGCCGCGATGCACTGGTCCTGCGCATCCCGGCGGTCGGCGACGTCGTGCGCTTCGCCGTGCTGGAGCGGTTCTGCCGGATCCTGGCGGCCATGACTCGCTCGGGCGTGCCCCTTCCCGACGGCTTGGCCGTGGCTACCGGAGCGGCCGGCAACCGGGTCTTCCAAGAGTCGCTGGTCGGGGTGCGCGAGCGCATGGTCAACGGCGAGGGCCTGTCCGAGCCCCTGGAGGCGACTGGCCTGTTCCCGGGCGTGGCCAACCAGATGGTCCGTGTGGGCGAGGAGACGGGCACCCTCGACCAGCAGCTGGAGACGGCGGCCGAGTTCTACGAGATCGAGCTGGAGTACAAGGTCAAGCGGCTCACGACCCTGTTCGAGCCGGCGGTGATCGTCATGGTCGGCCTGCTCGTCGGGTTCGTGGCCATCGCTCTGATCTCGGCCATGTACGGGATCTTCAACCAGGTGCAGGTGCAGTGAACGCCACCGCGCGGGAGGCGGGCACCACGCTCGTCGAGGTCGTGGTGGCCGTGGCCATATTGGGCATCGCCATCACCACGATCGTGGGCGGCATGGGCACCTCGATCATCGCCTCGGACCACCACCTCAAGCAGTCCCAGGCCCACACGGTGCTCGTGAGCGCCGTCGGGGCCGTCAAAGACGCCACGGCCAACCCCTACCAAAGCTGTGCCGACGCCTCCACCTACGACCCGGCGGCCGGTGTAGCCCTACCCGGCGGCTGGACGGCGGCCGCCGTGGCCGTCACCGGCGTGGATCACTGGGACGGGTCGGCGTTCTCGCCCTCGTGCCCGGCTCCTGACGGCCGGCTCCAGCTCGTGACCGTGACCGTGACCACACCCGACAGCCGGGCCACCGAGTCGGTCTCGTTCGTCAAGAGGGACCCGTCGTGAACCGCGGCCAACAGGGCTTCACCCTCATCGAGGTCGTCGTGGCCGTCGCCATCCTCGGCATCGTCATGGTGCCGCTCACCTCGGCCATGGTCGTCGGGCTGCGGACCAGTGACCGCACGGCCTCGGTGCTGGTGAGCTCGGCCGACCGCCAGCTCCTGGCCGTCCACCTGACCCCCGACATCGAGTCGTCTTCGGGCCCGGTCGGCACAGACCCGGCCACGCCCACGGGCTGCGCCGGGGCCAGCGTGGGCACCAACGTCCTCCACCTGCAGTGGCGGGAGTTCTCGTCGGCGGGTACCCCGCCCACGACCGCCGTCTCGAACTACTCCGCCTCGTGGCGGGTCGTGGCCGACGGCAGCCGTTGGCACCTGGTCCGGTTCGCGTGCACCACCGGCGGCCCGGCCACCGAGACCCTCGTGGGCCGGGCACTGGCGGACGGCTCGGCGGCCACCGCCTCGGTGTCGGGGGCCACCGTGTCGCTCACCGTCACCGACCACCTCGGCGCCCAGTACACCGTGTCGGCTTCGCGGAGGACGCCGTGACCGCCCGCCGGCTTCGCGACGAGCACGCCGACGAGCACGGCGACGAGCGCGGCGCCGCGCTGCTGATCGCCCTCGGGTTCCTGTCGCTCTTCGGGCTGTTCATCGCCACCCTGCTGGCCCAGACCGAGGTCAACCTGAAGGCCACGGGCGTGACCCGGGCCGTCAACGACCGGTCGTACGCGGCCGACGGCGGCCTCGAGTGGGGCATCGAGGCCCTGCGCACGTCTGACGCCAACTGCGCCGACGTAGCCGCCGGCGAGCAGGTGCTGGCGGGCACGCCCGACATCAACGGTCGGACCGTGACGGTCACCTGCCGGGCCCTGGCCGGCTCGGCGGCCTCGCCCGCGGCCGGCCCCTGGTCGGTCGTGACCACCAGCGGGGCGGCCGACAGCTTCTCGGTCGTGGGAGGGGCGGCCGCGCCCGTGGGCATCAACGGGGGCGACGTGTACGTGACCGGCGACATGGCCCTGGCGGGCACCGTGGCCGTGACCGGAGGCGACGTGGCCGCGGCCACAGCTGGCTGCACCCAGCCGCCAGGTGTGTCCATCGGCGAGCCCGACCTGTGGTCGTGCGCCGCCGGCCCCGCGCCCACGGTCGTCGCCCCCCTGCCGCCAGCCCCGCCGATCCGGTCGTTGCGCACCTCCTTCCTCTGCGTCTCGACCGGCCACACATGGACCATCCACCATCCCGGCAAGTACACGACGGGCCTGGGCGAGACGCTCGACCTCGGGGCCCGCAACTACTTCGAGAGCGGCGTCTACTACTTCGAGAACGTGAACCTCAGCTTCACCAGCCGCACGGCGATCGGCGGCGAGCCCGCCCCGGGGGAGACCAACGTGCTGGCGGCGGCCTGCCCCAACGACTCGTCGGCCGGTCCTCTTTCGGAGGCATCGGGCAAGGGCGTCGTGTTCATCCTCGGAGGGACGTCGACGATCACCCTCAGCGACTTCGGGGCGGGCGCCACCCAGGTCGAGCTGTTCACCCGCACGCCCACCGGCGGCGGCCCGGCGAACGGCTTCTCGATCATGACCGTGCCCTCACCGGCGCCCGCAGGTTACGTGGCCCACAGCGCGGCGGCGGCGCTGACGGTCAACCAGGGGACTGCACGGTTTGCGGTCCACGGGCTGGTGCACAGCCCCGACGCCTCGGTCTCGGTGTGGGCCACCAGCGCCCAGCCCCCGCTCATGGCCGGGGTGGTCGCCTCGAGGTTCGTGGTGCAGACCAACCCGGGTGCCACCGGGCCTCTGGCGGCGGTGGCCGCCCAGGGCCGGCGCACCGTGCTTCTCACCTCGTCGGCGGCGGGTGCCGCCCCGGGGGAGGTCGCGACCGTCCGCCGGGCGGTCGTGAAGATCGCCAACGATCCGGGCCGTTCTCCGACGGTCCGGTCGTGGCGGGCCCAATAGCAGAGAACCAAACAGGAGGAACAAGAAAGTGATCAAGCGCATAGTTGCCAAGAGGGACCAGCAGGGTTTCACCCTGATCGAGATGCTGGTGGTGATCGTGATCCTCGGGATCCTGGCCGCCATCGTCGTGTTCGCCGTGAGCGGCCTCGGGGACCGGGGCCAGGGTGCGGCGTGCGACACCGACTTCAACACGCTCGTGACCGCCGAAGAGGCCAACTTCGCCATGAACGGGGCCTACACGACGGAAGCCAACCTGGTGGCCAACGGCCTGCTGGCCCGGCAGTCGACCCTGCACGACATCACCCTCGGCGGCGGCGGTACCAGCTACACGGTCACCGCTGTGGCTGGCGGCCCCTGCGTCTGACCTAGTCCGCCGGGAGGGCCCGGCGCCGGCACGCTGACCGCCGGGGCCCGGGCCCTCCCGGCTCGCCAAGGAGCCCCACATGCCCAAGACCACCCAACAACTCATCGAGCGCCACCTCGCTTCCCTGTGGGAGCTGGGCGGCACCGACCTGCTCCTCACCCCGGGCTGCCCGCCCCTGGCCCGGGTCGACGGCGAGATGGGGCCCCTGGAGGGGGAGCCTGCGCTCGCACCCCAGGACACGGCCCGGATGGCCGACGCCCTGCTCACGCCCGAGCAGTCGGCCGCCCTCACGAGCGAGCGGGAGGTCGACTTCTCCTTCGCGTGGCGCGACCTGGCCCGCTTCCGGGGCAACTGCTTCCACACCCGGGGCGAGGTGGCCGTGACCCTGCGGCTCATCCCCCGCGAGATACCCAGCCCCGAGGTGCTCGGGTTGCCGGCGGCCGTCTCGGCCTTCGCCCGGCTCCACCAGGGCCTCGTGCTGGTCACCGGCCCCACCGGTTCGGGCAAGACCACGACGTTGGCCTCGGTCATCGACTGGGTGAACAAGAACCGGGCGTGCCACATCGTCACCCTCGAGGACCCCATCGAGTACCTGCACGAACCCCGCATGGCGGCCGTCAGCCAGCGCGAGATCGGCACCGACAGCCTGTCGTTCGCCCGGGGCCTGCGGTCGGCGCTGCGCGAGGACCCCGACGTGCTGCTCGTGGGCGAGATGCGCGACACCGAGAGCATCCAGACCACCCTGACCATCGCCGAGACCGGTCACCTGGTGTTCGCCACGCTGCACACCAACGACGCCGCCCAGGCCCTCGACCGCATCGTCGACGTGTTCCCGGCCGAGAACCAGGACCAGGTGAAGGTCCAGCTAGCGGGGTCGTTGGCGGGCGTCGTCAGCCAGCGCCTCCTGCCCCGGGTGGACGGCGGCCGGGTGGCGGCCTTCGAGGTGCTGGTGGCCACCCACGCCGTCCGCAACCTGATCAAGGAGGGCAAGACTCGCCAGATCCGCAACGTGATCCTCACCGGTCGTCGCCAGGGCATGCGGACCTTGGAGAACTCGCTGACCGAACTGGTCGAGCGCGGCCTGGTCTCCTACGAGGAGGCCGTCAGCCGTAGCCTGTTCCCCGACGAGGTCCACCGGCGCCCGCCCAGTGGTCAACCTGCGATGATGGCCGCGGCGGCGACGGCCAACGCCCGCTGACGGGAGGCGGACAGATGTCCTGGGAGCAGCGCAGTGAGATGACCAAGGCCCTGGCCTTGGTCCCCATCGTGGCCTTGGTGGCCGCCCTCGGGGTCTGGTTCGCGACAGCCAGCGACTCCGACGTCGTGGGAGGGCCGGTGGCCGTGTTGGGCATCGACGCCGAGGACGGAGGGGTGGGCGCCCACGGCCCGGTGTCGGCCTACGCCGGGCTCGTGGAGGACATGCTCACCAAAGTGACCAACGGGGGATCGGGCATCTTCGTGATCGGCGGGGGCAAGTTCCCGACCCCGCCGCTGGTCGACGAAGTGACCGCGTTCTGGAGCGCCCTCGACGTCGAGGTGCTGACCACCACGATGGGCTACGTCAACGGCGCCGCCGCGATCGCGGCCGCCGACTTCACGGGGTGGGCCATGCTGGCCGTCGTCAGCAGCGAGACCGAGTCGCCCAGCGGCGGGCTCACCGACGAGGAGAACGACGCGCTGGTCGGCCGGGCGGCCGACATCGCCGACTTCGTCAACAACGGGGGCGGCCTCATCGGCCTGACCCAGACCGGCTTCGCCTCTCCTTACCTCTACCTGGGGGGGATCGGCGGCTTCACGGCCATCTCGGGGCTGGAGTTCGACGACATCACCGTGCTGCCCGCCGGCCTCGAGGTGGGCCTCAGCGACGACCTCGACGTGTGCTGCTGGCACGACGAGTTCATCGAGTTCCCGTCGTTCCTAAGTGCGCTGGCGGTCAACCCCACCACCGGCAACCCGGTCGTGCTGGGCGGGAGCCAGGTGATCATCGAGCCGCCGACGACCACTACCGAGCCGCCGGCCACGACCACCACGACCGGTTTCCCGCCGGGCCAACCCACCACCACCGTGCCGTCGAGCGGGCCCACCACGACCACGGTCCCGACCACGACCACGACCGCGCCGAGGGCGACCACCACCACTGTGGCCCCGAGCCCCACCACGACCGTTCGGGGCCCGACCACGACCACGACCCGCCCGGTCAGTACGACCATACCGGCCACCCCGTCACGCCCCCGCTTGACCGGTTAGGTTTCGTCGCCGCCGCTCCGGCGGTACAAGCCTTGCGGTCCGAGGCCCTTGACGGCTCGTGGACAGGCTAGGTTTGAACCGGAACAGGAGGGTCAATGGATCTCGGTCTCGAGGTGACCGAACGCAACGGTTACTCAGTCCTGAGCGTGCGGGGCGAAGTCGACGTCTATACCGCGCCGAAGTTCCGCGAGCGCCTGATCGAGATGGTCAGCGAGGGCAAGCACCAGATCATCGTCGACCTCGAGGGCGTCGACTTCCTCGACTCCACCGGGCTGGGGGTCCTGGTTGGCGGCCTCAAGCGCCTCCGCAGCCACAACGGCGACCTGCTCCTGGTGTGCACCCAGAGCCGGATCCTCAAGGTCTTCGAGATCACCGGTCTGACCAAGGTGTTCTCGATACACGACTCGGTTGAAGCCGCCACCGGGTCGCCGGCCCAGAACTAGGCGTTAGTTGTCCGAGGTCGTCGAGCTCGAGATCCCCGCTCGGCCCGAGTTCGTGGCCTTGGCCCGGCTCATGGTCTCGGCCATGGCGGCCAGCGAGGCATCCCTTTCCGATGACCAGGTGGACGACCTGAAGATTGCCGTCTCCGAGGCCTGCACGAACGCCATCGAAGCGCACGGCTCGGTCGAGGCTCCCGACGGGGTCGTGCTGCGTTGCTGGTCCGACGACCGGGCCCTGCGGGTGAGCGTCGAGGACAAGGGCCCGGGCTTCGACCCGGCGTCGCTGCCCGATCACCCGCCTCCGACCGACCCCGACCGGCTGAAGTTCGAGCGGGGGCTCGGCATCCCCCTCATACGGGCACTCGTCGACGAGGTAGACATCAGTTCCTCGGGTGACGGCACCGAGGTGCGGCTGGCCATGTGGCATGGTCCGGTGCGGACGGTCGGCTCCTGACAGGGAGCCATCTCGTGCGCCTGCAGGGCGGCTTGCTCTGAGCGGCCCGATCGGCTAATGGCCAATTATGAGCCAGGGCACCGGTGTCCTCATTTCACGGCGGTGGTTGGGGTCAAGATCGGCTTTGGCTTCCCTTGGCCGGAGAACGCCTTTGAGGATGTCCGGTGTCCTGTGCTGGTTCATGTACCATTAGCGCGTCACACCGTGCCCGACAAGCATTGGGTCCGGCGGTAACCCTATAGGTAGTGGATATCGGCTTCAGCCGATGGTCCGGCCAGTGCCCTTGGGCTCCGGGGTGGTCCGAAACGACAAGGAGGATCCCAGGAATGCCGAAGAAGGCTGCCGCGGCAGCGGCCAAGCCAAGCCGGACGATGAGCGACGAGCACAAGGCGGCATTGGCGGAGGGCCGTGAGCAGGGCAGGGTGGTCCGGCGGTACCTCGAGGCCCTCGACAGCCACCGTCCCAAGCGGGGCCGCAAGCGCACCACCGAGACGGTGTCCAAGCGCCTGGCCGACGTCGAGCAGAAGTTGGCGACCGCCGACCCGCTGTCTCGTCTCCACTTGACCCAGGAGCGCATGGACCTGCAGCAGCAGCTCGATGCGTCGGGTGAGGGGGGCGTCGACCTTGCGGGGCTCGAGTCGGAGTTCGTCGCGGTGGCTGCCGGTTACAGCCAACGCAAGGGCCTCACCTACCAGGCATGGCGCGAGGCGGGCGTTGAGCCCCGGGTCCTCAAGGCAGCCGGCATCGGCCGCGGGAGCTGAACGCCGCCCTTTCGGGCGTTTCGACGAGGACCGGCCCTTGGGCCGGTCCTCGTTCGCGACCGGTGTGCTTCAAAGGGCCAGCGGGCGGGCCCCCGGCGGTGCCGGTAGATAGCCTCTCGTCCCATGGCCGACAGCCCGGGGACGGTGTGCGCCCGGCACGGTACCGAGACCCGACTGAGCTGTGTCGAATGCGAGCAGCCCATCTGCCCGTCGTGCGCCATCCGTACCCCGGTCGGGTTCAAGTGCCCCGACCACGCCACCGCACCCCGCCGGGCCCGGAAGAGCTCGGCCTGGCCGCCCTTCATGGTGCTGGTCCTGCTGGCGGTGGCCATCTGGTGGGTGCGTGACCGTCCCGCCCAGCAGACGGCCGCCGGGCCCACGTGCCCCACGCGGGCCGCGCCCGACGTGGGCATCGGGCCCGACGGCGGCGGCACGACCTGGACAGAGCTAGAGCGCTCGCCTCTGTGCGGGCGGTTCTCGGCCGTCTCGGTGTGGACGGGCCAGGAGCTGGTCATCTGGGGAGGCCAGAACTGCGCGGGCGCCGAGTGCCCCTCGCCCCGGGCCCCGAGGATGGCCGACGGGGCCGCCTTCGGGCCGTCGCGGAACACGTGGCGCACGGTGGCGGCCGCCCCGATCGACGGCCGCGACGGCGCGGCCGCCGCCTGGACGGGCACCGAGGTGGTCGTCTGGGGCGGGAGCAACCAGTTGGGCCTGCTGGCCGACGGCGCGGCCTACGACCCGGCCCGCGACGAGTGGCGCACGGTGGCGCCCGCACCGATCAGCGCCCGGGGCGAGGCGGCCGCCGTCTGGACAGGCCGGGAGCTGGTGATCTGGGGGGGCAGCGGCGAGCCCCACTCGGACGGGGCGGCCTACGACCCGGCGACGGACTCGTGGCGCCCCCTGGCCCCGGCTCCCGTCGAGGGCCGGGCCGCCCCCGCCTCGGTGTGGACCGGGCGGGAGGTGCTGGTCTGGGGCGGGTCGGCGGGCGGCGAGGACCGGGCCGACGGCGCGGCCTACGACCCGGCCCGAGACTCCTGGCGGGCCCTGGCGCCCTCGCCCCTGCCGCCCCGCAACGGGGCCGCCTGGGTGTGGAGCGGCCGGGAGCTGATCGTGTGGGGCGGGGCCAGCGGCACCGAGCTGCTGGCCGACGGCGCGGCCTACGACCCGGCCACGGACCGCTGGCGGGAGCTGCCGGCCGCGCCCGTCGTGCCCCGGGCCAGCGCTCTGGCCGTCTGGTCGGGCCAGGAGATGCTGGTCTGGGGTGGCCTGGGCCTGGCGGCCGACAGCGGAGGGGACTCGGGCGTGGTGGTCGGCCCGGTGGGGGGGCGGCGCCTGGCGCCCGATCTCATCGTCCCCCGGGGCGACGGTGCGGCCTACGACCCGGCGTCGGGTTCCTGGCGGCGCCTGGAGCAGGTGGCCCTGCTTGGTAGGGCCTACCCGGTGGGGGCCTGGGACGGCGAGGCCATGGTCGTCTGGGGCGGCGTCGTGCTGGTGGACAGCCCGGCTTCTGCGGCCGACGGCGCCCGCTACACCCCCCGGCCGGGGTGAAGCTCGGTCAGGGCACCACCACGGTGATCTTGCGGTCGCCGTAGCTGCCGTACGGGTCGTGGCACAGCGAGTGGAGCGAGCGAGCCGAGAACGACACCGTGTATGTGCCAGGTTCGGCGTAGGTGTGGCTGACCGCCGCCTCCACCCGGTCGGGCTCGGGTACGGGCGGCGTCCAGGGCCCGTAGGCGGCCAGGCAAACGGCCACCACGCAACCGGGGCTGCTCCCGGTGTAGGTGGTGTTGCCGTCCCCGAAACTGACGCCGCGGCAGCCGTCGTCGACGGGCGCGTCGGGGTCGGTGTAGACGACGGCGAAGTCGAAGGTGCGGGGGTCGTCCGGTCGGGGCGTGGCCGTCACGTCGATGGTCAGGGGCTGGTTGGGCTCGGGCTCGGGCTCCCACCTGAACGGCCCGCACGCCTCGTCGGTGCTGTTCAGGCAGATCGGCCCAGCCACGGTGGTGGGCGGGGCGGCGGTGGTGGCGGTCAGCGGCGTGGTCGTGGTCACGGGCCGGGCGACGGTCGTCGGGGCCAGGGGGCGAGCCGGCTCCAGGGCCACGGTCGTCGTCGGCTCGGCCACCGAGGTGGTCGTCGCCTCCCCTCCCCCTTCGGCCCCGCCCGGGCCGGAAGCGGGCCACCCGGGGGCGGCGGGGGCCGTAGCCCCCCGGGTCGCCACCTGCTGCGGCGTGCCCGCGGGCAGACCGGCCATCACGGCCGCGCCCACGGCCAGGGCGGCGACGGCGGACAGGCCCACGCGACCTGCCCGCCGGCGCCGCCGGCGCCGCTCGCCTTCGGAGTAGATGTGGTCGAGCAGTTCCTGGCGCCCGCGACGCCGGGGAAGCTCCTCAGGCTCGATGGAGGGCAATGGAGATCTCCTCGTCGTCGTGGAACTGGCGGCGGAGCCGCTGGGTGGCCCGGTGGGCGTGGGCCTTGACCGTCCCGGCCGAGATGCCCAGCAGGCGGGCCACGTCGTCCTCGCTCTGGTCGGCCAGGTAGCGCAGGACGACCACGGCCCGCTGGCGGGCGGGCAGGGCGGACAGGGCGGCCGCCAATGCCGAGCGCAGCACCACCGCTTCCTCCATGTCGGCCGCGAAGCCGGCCTCGGGGACCGGTCGCTTTCGCCGGACGGTGTCGATGGCCAGGTTGGCCGTCACCCTCAGCACCCAGCCGACCCGACCGGGTTCTCCGCGCAGCCGGCCCCAGCGGGCGTAGAGCCGCACGAAGGCTTCAGCCGCTAGGTCCTCGGCCACGAAGGCGTCGCCCACGATGCGGTAGGCGACCCGCTGGGCCATGGGGAAGGTCGACTCGAACAGCGCCTCGAAGTCGGGGTCCCGGTCGGGGGTGCGATCGGGGGTGCGGTCCACACCCCTACCAACGTTGCGAGGGCCCCGGGGGTTTACCCCGCGGCCCAGGGCTCCGGTGCCTGCCCGTCGATCTGGCGCACGAACTGGTCGAGGAACCACCTCCGGAAGGCCAGCGCCCGGGGCGGCGTGGCCAGCGTCAGGAGTGCCCCACCCCGCCGGCAGTACTCGTCGGCCTCGTCGAGCATCTGGCCCAGGGCGACGGCCGCATCACGTGCGGCCGCCGGCACCAGGTACTCGAGGTCGATGCTCGTCACCCCGCGGGCCACGGCCGCGGCCAGGGCCGCCTCCTGGTCGCCAGTGAACCCCTGGAACTGCCGGCCCAGGCGCTCGACGAGGTCGAGCAGCCGCCGGGGGACGTCGGGTGCGCCGTCGGTGGACGGATCGCGGATCAGGGCGAACTCGCGCATCAGCCCGTCGGTGTGCTGGGCGGCCTCCTGATAGGCGTCGAGGGGGAGGCCGACGATCCTCACCTTCACCAGCTCGACGGTCCCGCTCATCGGGCACAGTCTACGAACTGGCTCGCCGCGATGGCCGGCGGTACCAGCGTTCAGGCCGCCAAAATCGTGGTTATCATGAGCCGAAACCATGGAGCCGTCGCTTACGAAGTCAGAGCGCGAGACCCTGAAGGCGATCTACCGCCTGGCCCACAACGGCCAGGACGCCCATACCGGCGCCCTGGCCGAGTCGCTCAAGCTGTCCCCCGGGACGGTGACGGCCACCGTGAAGCGGCTGGCCGAGAGGGACCTGCTCGACCACGAGCTGTACAAGGGGGTCAAGCTCACCGCCGCCGGCCAGCGGGCGGCCGTGGCCGCCATCCGCCGCCACCGGATCGTCGAGCGCTTCCTGGCTGACATGCTCGGTTACGCCTGGAACGAAGCCGACCGCCTGGCCGGTACGTTCGAGCACGACCTGCCCCGGGAGGTCGAGGACCGGCTCTACGTGGCTCTCGACCGGCCCACGGCCTGCCCCCACGGCTTCCCGATCCCCGCGCCCGAGGTCGTCGACATCCCGACCATGCCCCCGCTCTATGACCTCGAGGCCGGAGACGTGGCCGTCGTGGCCGTCCCGGGGTCGGTCGACCCCGCGGTCGTGGAGTTCCTCGACACCCTGGGCGTGCGGCCCGGGGTGGTCGTCGAGGTCCTGGAGAAGCACCCGTTCGACGGGCCCCTGGTGGTCCGGGTCGACGGGCATGCCCGCACGCTGGGTGACAAGGTCGCCCGCCAGATCTACGTACGAAAAGTGGAACGAAGGGAGCAGTCGGCATGATCGTCGCCGCGGAGGGCGGGTACCAGGCGTTCGAGTTGGGCGGCGCAGAGTGGTTCTGGCTCCTGTTCTCGGCCTTCACGGCCCTGCTGGCGCTGGGCGTGGGCTTCCTGCTGATGAAGGGGGTGCTGGGGGCCGACAAGGGCACCCCCAAGATGCAGGAGATCGCCCTGGCCATCCAGGAGGGGGCCATGGCCTACCTCCGGCGCCAGTTCCGCACGATCGCTTGGATCCTTGTCCCTCTGGTGATCATCGTGTTCATCACCTCGACAGCCGTGCTCCGGCCCGATGGCTCCGAGGCCTTGTCGTTCTTGCAGTCCGGGGCCTTCCGCACCCTTTCCTTCCTGGCCGGCTGCCTGTTGTCCGGCCTCACCGGGTTCATCGGCATGGGCCTGGCCGTGAGGGGCAACGTGCGTACCGCCGCGGCCGCCCGGTCGGGCTCGCTGCCTGCCGCCCTCAAGGTCGCCTTCCGCACCGGTGGCGTGGCCGGCATGTTCACGGTGGGCCTGGGCCTGCTCGGTGCCACCGTGATCATCATGCTTTTCCAGAACACGAGCTCGGCCATCCTGGTCGGGTTCGGGTTCGGCGGGTCGCTCATCGCCCTGTTCCTGCGGGTGGGCGGGGGGATCTTCACCAAGGCGGCCGACGTGGGCGCCGACCTCGTCGGCAAGGTCGAGGCCGGCATCCCCGAGGACGACCCCCGCAACCCGGCCACCATCGCCGACAACGTGGGCGACAACGTGGGCGACTGCGCAGGGATGGCCGCCGACCTCTTCGAGAGCTACGAGGTCACCCTGGTGGCCTCGATCATCCTGGGCGTGGCCGCCTTCGAGTCGATCGGCATGAACCCCGCCCTCGGCCTCGTGTTCCCGGTCGTGGCCCGGGCCGTGGGCGTGCTGGCCTCGATCGTGGGTGTGTACGCCGTGCGGGCCACTCCCAAGGACAAGTCGGCCATGGCTCCCATCAACCGGGGCTTTCTGACGGCCGGGCTGCTGACGGTGATCGGCACGTTCCTGGTGGCCCAGTTCTACGTCGGCAACCTGCGGGTCTTCTGGGCGGTGGTCATCGGCCTGGTCCTGGCCCAGGTCGTGAGCCGCATCACCGAGTACTTCACGTCCACCGAGACGGCGCCCGTCCAGGAGATCGCCGAGTCGGCCCGCACCGGCCCGGCCACCACCGTGCTCTCGGGGATCTCCTCGGGCCTGGAGAGCTCGGTCTGGGCCATCGTGGCCATCGCGTCGGCCATCGGGGTGGCCATCGCCCTGGGCGAGGGCAACATCCAGTTCACCTTCTACCTGGTGGCCCTCACCGGTATGGGCATGCTGGCCACCACGGGGGTGGTCGTGTCCGAGGACACCTTCGGCCCGGTAGCCGACAACGCGGCCGGCATCGCCGAGATGTCGGGTGAGTTCAGCGGCGAGCCCGAGCGCATCATGGTCAGCCTCGACGCCGTGGGCAACACCACCAAAGCGGTGACCAAGGGGTTCGCCATCGGGTCGGCGGTCATCGCCGCCGTGGCCCTGTTCGCCAGCTTCATCGAGACGATCGGGGCCGAGACCCTGGGCACGGCCGCACTGAGAGAGCTGGAGGAGGCGGGCCAGACCGTGTTCGACGTGATCCCCATCAACGTGGCCGACCCCAAGACGTTCATCGGGTTGCTCATCGGGGGCTCCATCGCCTTCCTGTTCTCGTCCCTGGCCATCCGGGCCGTGGGCCGCACAGCCGGCACGGTCGTGCAGGAGGTACGCCGCCAGTTCGCCGACGGGCTCATCATGGCCGGCAAGAAGCGGCCCGACTACGGCCCCGTGATCGACATCTGCACGGCCGCCTCGTTGCGGGAGCTGGCCACGCCCGCCCTGCTGGCCACCCTCACCCCGGTGATCATCGGGTTCGGGATCAACGTCTACGCCCTAGGGGCCTTCCTGGCGGCCGTCATCCTCACCGGCCAGCTCATGGCCAACTTCCTCTCCAACTCCGGGGGGGCGTGGGACAATGCCAAGAAGTACATCGAGGACGGCCACGAGGGGGGCAAGGGGAGCGAGGCCCACAAGGCAGCCGTCATCGGCGACACGGTCGGAGACCCGTTCAAGGATACGGCCGGGCCGGCCCTCAACCCGCTGATCAAGGTGATGAACCTGGTGTCGCTGCTGATCCTGCCGGCCGTCATAAACCTGTCCGACAACGACCCCGCCCGGTTCACCGTGGCCGGCCTGGCCCTGGTCGTGCTGATGGGCGCCATCGCCTTCTCCAAGCGCAAGGCGCCCGCCATGATGACGGCCGCCCCGCAAGAAGCGGGTGCCGCCGGGGGTTGACCAGTTGACAGGGGGTCCCCTGTCTGAACAACCTCTGGCGCTGACTGCGCTAGGAAGGAACCGTGGCCAAGCCCCTCGTCATCGTCGAGTCCCCTGCCAAGGCGCGCACGATCGCGCGCTTTCTGGGGAACGGTTACGTCGTCGAATCCTCGGTCGGCCACATCCGTGACCTGCCCCGGGACACCAAGGACATCCCGGCGGCCTACAAGGGCGAGCCGTGGGCCCGGCTGGGGGTCGACGTCGACAACGGCTTCAAGCCGCTCTACGTGCTCCTCAAGGAGAAGAAGGACGTCGTCGCCAACCTCAAGCGGCTGCTCAAGGAGTCCGACGAGCTCTACCTGGCCACAGACGAGGACCGTGAGGGGGAGTCCATCGCGTGGCACCTCCTGGAGGTGCTGTCGCCCCCGGCCCGCATCCCGGTCAAGCGCATGGTCTTCCACGAGATCACCGCCACGGCCATCCGCCAGGCGGTCGAGCAGTCCCGAGAGCTCGACCGGCGGTTGGTCGACGCCCAGGAAGCCCGGCGCATCCTCGACCGCCTGTACGGCTACGAGGTCTCGCCCGTCCTGTGGAAGAAGGTGCTCCCCCGGCTGTCGGCTGGCCGGGTGCAGAGCGTGGCCACCCGCGTGCTCGTCGATCGTGAGCGGGCCCGGATGCGGTTCCGGTCGGGGACCTACGCCGACGTGGAAGGGGTGTTCGACAAGGACGGGGAGCGCTTCGGGGCCACGCTCGTCTCCCTCGACGGGGCCCGCCTCGCCACCGGCCGGGACTTCGACGAGACCGGGGGCCTCAAGGCGGCGGCCAAGGACAACGTCCGGCTGCTCGACGGGGCCGGTGCCCGGCAGGTCGCCGACGGACTGGCGGGGGCCGACTTCGCGGTGCGCACGGTCGAGGAGAAGCCCTACCGGCGCACCCCCTACGCCCCCTTCATGACCTCGACGCTCCAGCAGGAGGCCGGCCGCAAGCTGCGGTTCTCGGCCGCTCGGGCCATGAGCGTGGCCCAGCGCCTCTACGAGAACGGCTACATCACCTACATGCGGACCGACAGCACCACGCTGTCGGAGACGGCCATCGCGGCCGCTCGCAACCAGGCGGCCCAGCTCTACGGGCCCGACTACGTGCCCGAGAAGCCCCGGCGCTACGAGAAGAAGGTCCGCAACGCCCAGGAGGCTCACGAGGCCATCCGCCCCGCGGGCGACACGTTCCGTACTCCCGACCAGGTGGCGGGCGAGCTGGCGGCCGACGAGCGCGCCCTCTACGACCTGATCTGGAAGCGCACGGTGGCCTCGCAGATGGCCGACGTCCGGGGCCGCAGCCTCCAGGTGCGGCTCGGTGCCAAGACGGCTACCGGCGAGGATGCCGAGTTCTCCTCGGCCGGAAAGGTCATCGAGTTCCCCGGTTTCCTGCGGGCCTACGTCGAGGGCTCAGACGACCCCGAGGCCCAGTTGGAGGACCGCGAGGTCCGCCTGCCCCAGCTCGCACCGGGCGACAGGGTCACGGCCAGCGAACTGGTGCCCCGGGAGCACGCCACCCAGCCGCCCGCCCGGTTCACCGAGGCCTCGTTGGTCAAGGCCCTCGAGGAGCTGGGCGTGGGCCGGCCCTCGACCTACGCCACCATCATCGGGACCATCCAGGACCGGGGCTACGTATGGAAGCGGGGGACGGCGCTCATACCGTCGTTCATCGCGTTCGCGGTGGTGGCCCTGCTCGAGCAGCATTTCTCCGAGCTGGTCGACTACGAGTTCACGGCCCGTATGGAGGATGAGCTCGACCACATCGCCACCGGCCGCGAGGAGTCGCTCCCGTGGCTCTCGCGGTTCTACTTCGGCAACGGCCGGCCGGGCCTCAAGGCCCTGGTGGGGGACCGCCTTGGTGACATCGACGCCCGGGAGATCAACTCGATCCCCGTGCCCGGGGCCGACGGCGTGGTCGTGCGGGTCGGCCGCTACGGGCCCTATGTACAACAGGGCGAGCAGAAGGCGGCCGTTCCCGAGGACCTGGCACCCGACGAGCTGACGGCCGAGAAGGCCCAAGAGCTGCTGGCCGCGCCCAGCGGGGACCGCGAACTGGGGGTCGACCCCGAGACGGGCCTGGCGGTCATCGCCAAAGCGGGCCGGTTCGGGCCCTACGTCCAGCTGGGCGACGGCCCCGCCGACTCCAAGAAGAAGCCCAAGACGGCCTCGCTGTTCAAGGACATGTCGATCGAGACGGTCTCGCTGGAGACGGCGCTGGAGCTGCTGTGCCTGCCGCGCGTGCTCGGGGCCGACCCAGCCGACGGGGTCGAGGTCACCGCCCAGAACGGCCGGTTCGGCCCCTACGTGAAGAAGGGGGCCGAGACCCGCAGCCTCGACTCCGAGGCCCGGCTGCTGACCGTCACCCTCGACGAGGCTCTCGCCCTGCTGGCCGAACCCAAGCGGCGCGGTGGCCAGCGGGCAGCCGCCGCCCCCCTGCGGGAACTAGGGCCCGACCCCGTGTCCAATGCCCAGGTGGTGGTCAAAGACGGCCGTTTCGGGCCCTACGTGACCGACGGCACGACCAACGCCTCGCTCCGCAAGGGTGACGACGTGGAGGAGATCACGATCGAGCGGGCCGCCGAACTCCTGGCCGAGCGCCGGGCCAAGGGCCCGACCGCACCCCGGAAGCGGGCAGGGGCCAGGCGCAAGGCCTCCGGGGCCTGAGCGCCCTGCACGAGGAGATGCGCCCGACAGGCACCGGCCTCCTGGGCGACCGGTGCGATTGCCGTCCGGCTCTCCGCGTCCGGGCGGTCGAAATGCCCCTGACCAGGGCATATGAACCGCGAGCGCGAAGCGAACCGGGCGGCCGCCCACCAGATGAGGGCTCTGACACCGGTCACCTAGCCTGAACGACCGTGCCTGAGCCCCCTGAGAACAGAGCGTCACGGGGTTGGCCCCGGCGCCGGCGGCCCAGGCCCCTGCGGGGTGAGCTCATGCCCACCGGTGCCGAAAGCGAGACGGCGCCGGTGGCAGCCGTCCCCTCACCCGGTCCCGACCTCCCAGGCCCGCGCCTGCTCGGTTCCAGCTCGTTCTTCCGGCTGTGGCTGGCTCAGGTGGTGTCCTCCATGGGCGACTGGATCGGCCTGGTGGCCATCTTGTCGTTGGCTGCCCGTATCGGGGGTAGCTCGCCCGAGGCGGCCATCAGCCTCGTCATGTTCGCCCGCATGGTCCCGGGGTTCTTCTTCGGGTCGGTGGCCGGTGTGCTGGTCGACCGGTGGGACCGCAAGCGGGTCATGGTGTCCTGCGACGTGGGGCGCGGCTTCGTGCTGGCCACGCTCCCGTTCATCAACTCCATCTGGGGGCTGGTGGTCGCCTCGCTCTTCCTCGAGGTCCTCACCTTGCTGTGGGCGCCCGCCAAGGAGGCGTCGGTCCCCAACCTGGTGCCCACCAGCCGCCTCACGACCGCCAACTCCCTGTCGTTGGCCGCGGCCTACGGCACCTTCCCCATCGGCTCGGCCCTGTTCGCCTCGTTGACCAAGGTGGCCGAATGGCTGGGCCAGCACGCCGGCGCCCTCGGCTTCCTCGAGCTGAACCAGGAATCGCTGGCCATCTACGTCGACGTCCTGACGTTCTTCACCTCGGCCGCGCTGCTCTCGACGGTCGCCCTGCCTCACAACCCCAGGCGCAAGGGCCGGATCGAGCTGGGGCGCACCTTCACCGAGCTCAAGGAGGGCTGGAAGTTCATCGGCACCAGCCCGGTGGTGCGCTCGGTGCTGGTCGGGCTGGGCACCGGGCTCATCGGCGGGGGCATGGTCGCCCCCCTCGGCCCCACGTTCGCCGAACGGGTGCTGCGGGCCGGCCCGGCCGGTTTCGGCCTGCTGCTGACGGCCCTGGGCATGGGGCTGGCCGTCGGCGTCGTCGGGGTCTCGACGATCCAGAAGCGGGTACCCCACGCCAAGGTCTTCCCACTGGCCGTGCTCGGCGCGGGGGCGGCCATGGCCGTGGCCGCGGCCATGTCGAGCCTGGCTCTGACCATGCTGTTCATCGGCTTGATGGGCGTGTGCGCGGGTGCGGTGTACGTGCTGGGGTTCACCCTGCTGCAAGAGAGCGTGGAGGACGAGTTGCGGGGCCGGATCTTCGCCACGCTTTACACCCTGTCGCGCCTGTGCCTGCTGATCTCGCTGGCCTTCGCGCCTCTGGCCGCGGGCCTGCTCGACAGCCTGCCCACGTCGGTGCCCGGCGTCCGGATGACCTTGTGGATCGGGGCCGCCATCATCCTGGCGGCCGGCGTGCTGGCCGCCCGTGCGCTGGCACCGCGGGCGCCGGCCCTCCGTCCCGAGGGGAGGGCACCCGAGTGAGGGGTCGTTTCGTCGCCTTCGAGGGCGGGGAGGGGTGCGGCAAGTCGACCCAGGCCCGCCTGCTGGCCGAACGGCTCGGGGCCGTGCTCACCCACGAGCCCGGTGCGACCGAGCTGGGCCGGCGGGTCCGGACGCTCGTACTGGGCCCCGCTGTGGGTAGTGCGACCGTCGATGCCCGGGCTGAGGCCCTCCTGATGGCCGCCGACCGCGCCCAGCACGTGGCCGAGGTGGTCCGGCCGGCCCTGGAGAAGGGCTTAGACGTCGTCACCGACCGGTTCTCGGGCTCGACGCTGGCCTACCAGGGCTACGGCCGGGGCCTTCCCCTGGACGACCTGCGGTGGCTGACGCGGTGGGCGTCGGGGGGACTGGAACCGGACGCGGTGGTGCTCATCGAGGTCCCCGTCGAGGTGGCCATGGCCCGGGCCCGGGCCCGCCCGGGCGAAGGTCCGGACCGCATGGAGGGCGAGGACCGGGAGTTCCACCGCCGGGTCGAGTCCGGTTACCGGTCCCTGGCGGCCGCCGACCCCGGCCGCTGGGCCGTGGTCGACGGGGCCGGCGACGTCGACGAGGTGGCGGCCCGTGTGGCCGGGGCCCTAGGACTGTGACCGGCGCGACCGGGGAGGGCCGCGTGTTCGGCACGCTGGTGGGCCAGGCCAGGGCCGTCAACGCCCTCCGGGCCGCAGCCCGGGCCCCGGTCCACGCATACCTGTTCGTCGGCCCTCCGGGCGGGGGCAAGCGCCCCGCGGCCCGCGCCTTCGCAGCCGCTGTCATGTGCCCCCAGGGCGGCTGCGGGCAGTGCGAGACGTGCCGGCGGGTACTGGCCGACGTCCACCCCGACGTGGTGACGGTGGAGCGCGACGGGGCCTACATCAGCGTCGGCCAGGCCCGGGAGATCCAGCGGCTGGCCATGCGCACCCCCAACGAGGGTCACCGCAAGGTGCTGGTGCTCAACGATTTCCACCTGGTGCGAGAGGCGGGGCCCACCCTGCTCAAGGTGATCGAGGAGCCACCCCCGAGCACCATCTTCTTGGTCCTGGCCGATCACCTCCCCCCCGAGCTGGTGACGATCGCCTCCCGGTGCGTGCGCATCGAGTTCGGGCGCCTGAGCCAGCACGAGATCGAGGCTGCCCTGGTGGCCGAAGGCGTGGGGCCGGACCGGGCGGCCGAGGCGGCCGAGGCGGCTGAGGGGCGCCTCGACCGCGCCCGCATCTTGGCCTCCGATCCCGGCCTGGAGGACCGCCGGCGGCTCTGGCGCTCCGTGCCGGCCCGCCTCGACGGCACGGGGGCGACGGTGTCCCGGCTGGCCGGTGAGCTGGTGGTCATGCTCGGGTCGGCCGCCGTCGGCCCTCTGGAGGCCCGCCACGCCGAGGAGCGAGCCGCCCTGGAGGCCCGTATCGAACGTTCGGGTGAGCGCGGCGGGGGCCGCAAGCTCCTGGTCGAGCGCCAACGCCGGGAACTGCGGCGCCTGCGGGCCGACGAGCTGCGCTACGGCCTGGCCGTGTTGGCCGGCACCTACCGCGACGCCCTGGCCGCGGGAGTTGTCGAGGCCACGGCCTTCGAGGGTCCCGGCCCCGCCCGGGCCCGTGAGCTGGCGGCCTCGGTGGACGCCCTCCAGGACGCGGCCGAGGCCATCGTCCGCAACCCGAGCGAGAGCCTGTTCCTGCAGGCGCTCCTACTGCGCCTGGCACCACTGGGCCGACCATGACGAGGGGGGACTTGAACATCGACGAGGCCATGGGCCCCGTCGAGGTCGACCGCCCTGACCGGCTGCAAGCCGTCGCTGGCAGCCGACTACGTCGAACGTACCCCCGCCCCCGCGGTCACCGGCCCCGCTCCCGGCCCCGGCCGTAGCCCACTAACCTGGGCTGTCCCGCCCGGGTAGCTCAGTTCGGCAGAGCAGCTCACTCGTAATGAGCAGGTCGTCGGTTCGAATCCGACCTCGGGCTCGCACGCAGGTGCTGTGAACGAGGGCGTTGGACAGCCTCCTCGCCCGATGCTCGGGTACGTCCGGTTCGGCCGATCTGGCTGAGGAGCTGTGTCAGTGCGCACGGATGGAGGCCCACCCTGGCTGATGGTCCTCGGCCAGGCCGGTTTCTTCGATCGGTTCACCGTGGTGATGAGCCGGCTGTCCCAAGCGCTCGCCATCGAGGACCAGGAGCCCTTCGACCGCCGGTACGGGGACCTCGTCCCACTGGGCGCCGGATGACCTTCACGACAACAGATAACTCTGCCGGTTCAGCTCGCCGCTGTGCCCCCGCAAATGTGAGTCCTCCAACCGCCCACTTGGTCGGCGTGAACGGACTCATGGCTCAAGAGTTCGTCGCTCACGTCCTCATCGCCGGTAAGGAACACGCCCCCGATCCTGACCCCGCCCCGTGGCCCGTAGCCGCCAGTCATGCCGGAAGTTCGAAGCATGCGCGGTGTTCAGCCCGCTCGCCACGTGGTCCACGACCACCTTGCACAGAGCTTCCCCCGCTCCATCGGCCCGGGCGTTAGGTACCCGAACTACTTTCGTCGAGCTGAGCGCGGACCTGGTGGGTCGTGAGCGAAGCGACCGGCGGGCCCCACCAGTGCTCCGTGCTACCACGGACGACGGGGGTAGATAATACCTCCTGGACGGCGGGTGTGGCCACGATGGGTGCGCAGGGCGGGGGGAGGCATGAGCGAGTACGCATTGAGGCTCAGCGAGGCGGAGCTGGCCCGCTATGAGCTCATGGCCGAGATCGCGGCCGAGGCCGAGGGCCACCTGTGGGCCGCGGCCGGTGTGGTCGAGGGCGCGGCGGTCGCCGATGTCGGGTGTGGCCCCGGTGCCGTGTCCGCACTCCTGGCCCGCTTGGTCGGAGCCACCGGCTCGGTCCGGTCAGTCGACCGTGACGCCGAGGTGATCGAGGCGGCCCGGACGGTCGTCGGCCGGGCCGGGGTCGCCAACGTGACCTTCGGCGTGGGCGAGGCCCACGACACCGGTATCGCGCCCGGCAGTGTGGACCTCGTCATGATCCGCCACGTGCTGGCCCACAACGGTTCGAGGGAGCAGGCCATCGTCGACCACGCCGCCTCCCTCGTCCGCCCGGGCGGTGCCGTCTACCTCGTCGACATCGACATGACGGCCTTCCGCTTGCGCCCGGCCGACAGCGATGTCGCCGATCTCGACTCCCGCTACGAACGCTGGCACGCGCAACAGGGCAATGACCTCACCATCGGTCTCCGCCTGGCCGAGCTGCTGGCCGGGGCCGGCCTCGTCGACGTGGAGCACCACGGCCGCTACCACATCCTGCCCGTCCGGCCCGGCTTCCGCCCGCCGAGCTGGGCGGCGCGAGCCGCGTTGGTGGCCGCCGGTCTGGCGACCGAGGCGGATGTCGCCCGCTGGGACGCCGCTTTCGTCCGGCTCGACCAGGCCGCCCTCCGGCCGACGCTGTTCGTCCCCCAGTTCTTCGCCTTCGGCCGGCGCCCGGCGCTCGACTGACCTTTCTAAACCGATCGGTTGACAACGCCGGGACCAGAGCGTACCTTTATCAACCGATCGGTTGATAAAGGAGCGTCTTGGCCGACGACCAGCTTTCGAGGATCTTCGCGGCCCTGGCCGACCCGACGCGGCGCGACATCGTGGCCCGCCTGGCCGAGGGCGACGCCACCGTCGGGGAGCTGGCCGAGCCCTATGGCGTGTCTCTCCAGGCGGTGTCCAAGCACGTCAAGGTGCTGGCCGAGGCGGGCCTGGTCACCCAGACCCGAGACGCCCAGCGCCGGCCGTGCCGCCTGGAGGCCCAGGTCTTCGACCTGATGACCAAGTGGGTCGAGCGCTACCGGCAACAGGCTCAGGAGCGCTACGAACGCCTCGACGCCGTCCTAGCCGAGATGCGGGGCGAGAAGCCGATCACCTACCCCACGACCAGCCAGAGAGGAGCAGCGTCATGAACCCCACCAGCAGCCGTCACCAGGTGACGATCGAGGCCGACCCGACCGTGCCGATCATCCACATCACCCGCGACTTCGACGCCACCCCGGCCCAGCTCATGCGGGCCCACACCGACCCGGAGCTGTTCGCCCGGTGGGTCGGCCCCGACGGGATGGAGACCACCATCGTCGAGTGGGAGGCCACGACGGGGGGCCGGTGGCGCTACGTGGCCAGCCGCGACGGCGAGGATTACGGCTTCCACGGCTCGTTCCACGAGGTGGGTGAGGACCGGATCGTCCAGACCTTCACCTTCGACGGTGTGCCCGACGGCGTCGCCCTCGAGACGCTGTGGTTCGAGGACTTGGGGGGCGGGCGCACCCGCCTGCACGCCCAGTCGCTCGTCGACAGCTTCGAGGGCCGCGACCAGTGGATGGCCAGCGGGATGGAGACGGGCGTGGAGCAGGGTTACGCCAAGCTCGACGCCTTCGTGGCCGAGCTCTGATGGGCCGGGCCCCGATGGGTGGCGCCGACGAGTACCGGGGCGTCGCCGGCGCGTTCACGGCCACCGTCGAGGGCGTACGGCCCGAGGATTGGGACCGGCCTGCGCCGCCCGAAGGCTGGGTCGCCCGTGACGTCGTCCGCCACCTCATCGACTGGTTCTCGGCCTTTCTGCGCGGCGCTACGGGGATCACGCTCCCGGCCGGCCCCCCGGTCGACGAGGACCCGGCCGGTGCCTGGCGCACCCACAGCGACGCCGTGCAGGCCCTGCTCGACGACCGCGAGGCGGCCGATCGCGAGCACGACTTCCCCCACATCGGCCGCATGGCGCTCGGGCAGGCAGTGGCCATGGTCTACACCGGTGACGTGTTCCTCCACCGCTGGGACCTGGCCCGGGCCACCGGTCAGGACGAGGTCCTGGACCCCGGGAGGTGCGCCGAGATGCTGGCCGCCATGGTGCCCATGGACGACGCCCTCCGCCACAGCGGCCACTACGGTCCGCGTGTCGACGTGCCCGACGACGCCGACGTCCAGACCAGGCTCCTGGCGTTCATCGGCCGGGACCCGTTCGGGCCCAGTCTCAGCGGATGAGGTACAGCGTGGCGGCGTAGGCGACCAGCAGGGCGATCCCCTCCCAGCGCTGCAGGCCTTTGCCGAACTTTCCCAGGAAGAGCCAGGCCAGCGCGCCGGCCCCGACCATGGCCCCGGTGGCGACCAGCGTCAGGCCCGTGTCGTCGATGGGACCGGGGCCGATGAGCCCGGCCGTGCCGGCCACGATCGTGCTGTTGAACACGTTGCTGCCCAGGACGTTGCCGGCCAGCAGGGCCATCTCGTTGCGCCGGGCCGACTGTATGGAGGTGACCAGTTCGGGCAAGGAGGTGCCCACGGCCACCAGGGTCAGCCCGACGAACCCACCGGTCAGGCCGATCTCGGCCACGATCCGCTGGGCCCCGACCACCAGCAACTGGGCGCCGGCCACGGTGGCAACCAGACCTACCACCACCCGCCCGGCGTCGCCCTTGGCCGAGCCTTCGGAGGTGCCGGCACCTTTGTGGGGCCCGTGCTCCAAGCGCTCCTCGAACTCGGCCAGGTATTCGGCGTCGGCCTCACTGGGCGGCTCGGCCGGTGGCTCGCTGGCCCGGAGCATCAGGACGAGAGCGCCCGCCAGTCCCGCGATCAGGGCGGCCGCCTCCCAGCGGGAGACGCCGTCGCCTTGCAGGACCACGGCCAGCAGCACGACGCTGCCCAGGGCGAGCGGGGCCTCGAGGCGCACCACTCGGGGGACCGGGTGGGGCCGGGCGATGATCCCGGCGATACCCAGGACGAGCGTGACGTTGGCCAGGTTGGAGCCCACGGCGTTGCCCATGGCGATGTCGAGCGATCCCCGGGCCGCGGCCAGGGCCGAGACGAGCCATTCGGGGGCGCTCGTACCGAACCCGAGCACCACCGCCCCGACCACCACCGGGGAGACCTTGAGGGTGACAGCCAGCCGGGCAGCCCCGGCCACGAACACGTCGGCCCCCTTGGCCAGCACCAGGAGGCCGACGACGATGAGCACGATGTTCAGGGCGATCGCAGATCGTCGCGCACCCCGGGCCCCCTCCGGGCCCCTTCGTCCAGGCCGTTATCCTCCAGCCTGTGAACAGGGGGGATCACGAACGCGTCAAAGTCGGCGGCGGGTCGCCTCCGGCCGCCCCCGCCCCCTCTTCCCCGACCACCGACGAGCCTGGGCCACCGGTCGGCCAGGGCTTGGAGCCGTCGATCGTAAGGCGGGCGGTGGTCCTCTACCTGGTCCTCGCCGCCGTCCTGGCCTTCGTGGTGGCGGCCTCGCTGGTCCTGCTGCCCTACACCCACCAGCACACCCGGCCCACGTTCTTCCGGCGCCAGCCGTGGTTCGACGGGTGGTTCCGCTGGGACGGGGCGTGGTACTTCAACATCGCCGAGCGGGGCTACTGGCACCACCCCGAGACGGGCCAGAGCCCGGTGGCCTACTTCCCGGCGTACCCGCTGCTCATGCGGATGGGGGAGCGGATCTTCGGGAACGTGGTCGTGGCCGGCATCGCCGTCACGATCGCATCGGGGGCGGCCGCCGCCGGGCTGTTCGCGTCCTGGGCCAAGCGCCAGCTGGGGTCGGTGACGGCCGCGTGGACGGCCGTCCTGCTCCTGCTGCTCTACCCGTTCTCGTTCTTTCTCTACGGCGCGGTGTACGCCGACGCCCTCTTCGTGGCCGCCATGGTCGGTGCGTTCCTGCTGCTGGAGCGGGACCAGCCGGTATTGGCGGGCCTGGTGGCCGCCGTGGGCACCGCGGCCCGGCCCATCGGTGCCCTGGTCGTGATAGCCCTCGTCATCCGGGCGGTCGAGCGCCGGGGGGGCCTCAAGGGGCTCAAGCCCAAAGACGCAGGGGTCCTGCTCGCCTGTCTCGGGGTCGGGGCCTTCAGTGCCTACACGTGGGCTCGTTTCGGCAGCCCCCTGGCGTGGGTCGAGGCCCAGGAGGGGTGGGGCCAGGAGCCCGGGCCCCAGACGTGGTTCAAGACCGACTTCTTGCGGGGCCTGGAGATGTTCTCCCACAACTCCCACGACCTGATCGCCTACCTGCTGCACCCGATCACCACGATCGGGTGCCTGGCCCTGGTCCCGGCCGTCATACGCCGCTTCGGGTGGGGCTACGGGGTCTACGTACTGCTGGTCGTCGGGGTGGCCGCCATCTCGACAAAGAACTTCTTCGGTATGGGCCGTTACACGCTGGCCGCCTTCCCCTGCTTCGCGGTCGCCGGGGCCGCCCTGGCCAAGTGGCCCGAGGCCAGGGTCTACGTACTGTTCGTAAGCGGTGCCCTGATGGTGGCCGGCGCGTCCTACTTCGCCCGCGGCTTCTATCTATCCTGACCGCCTCGTGACCACCCGTTCAAAGGCGATCCTGTTCGCCCTCTTCGCGGCGACAGGGTTCTCCGCCCTGACCCTCCAGGTCGTCTGGCAGCGGGTGATCTCGATGCACGCGGGCGTCGACCTCTTCTCGTTCACCACGGTCGTGGCCGCCTTCCTGGCCGGCTTGGGGATCGGCACGATCGTCGGGGGCACGGTGGCCGACCGCCTCGGCCCCAAGAAGGCGTTGCTGGCCTACGCGGCGGCCAACGCCGGCATCGGGGTCTTCGCCTGGTTCAGCCTGTGGCTCTTCTACGACTACTACCAGTCGGTCGTGCCCGGCCTGGGTGGCACCCTGGCTTCGTTCCTGTTCCACTTCGTCCTCCTGGTCGTGCCCACGGTCCTGATGGGGATCTCCCTGCCGGTGGTCGCCCGGGGCGTCGTCGACCGCATCGAGGACGCCGCCCCCCTGGTGGGCCGCCTCTACGCGGTGAACACGGTGGGCGCGGGCCTGGGCGCGGCCGTGTCGGGCTGGCTGCTGGTCGGCAACCTGGGCTTCGTGGCGACCGTCCGCCTGGCCGGCACCATCAACCTGTTGGCGGGCGCGTCGGTCTTCCTGCTGTGGCGGGCCGCGGCCCGGGCACGGGCGGCCGCGCCCGTCCCTGCGCCCGCGCCGACGAGCGGCGTCTCGGAGGTGGCCGCCCCACGGGCGTGGCCCTGGTACCTGCTCTACGGCACCACCGGGGCGGTGGCTCTGGGGATGGAACTGATCTTCTTCCGGGTGATCGACACCCTCATGCGCTCGAACTCGTACACGTTCGGCCACGTCCTGATGCTCTACCTCGTGCTGTTCGGCACGGGCACGGCGATCGCCTCGTTGTTCGTCGCCAAGGTCCGGCGTCCGCAACGATGGTTCCTGGGCCTCCAGTTCGGCGTGGGCGTGGCTGCCCTGGGCGGCCTGTTGCTGCTCGTCGAGGGGCCGGGCCTGCTGGGGATCGACGGGCCCTTCACCCGCCACTTCACCAAAGACGGCTACAACCTCGGCCAGTACCAGTTCTGGCCGCTGCGCGAGCTGGGGCGCATCACCTTCGTCCACGTCCTCGGCCCGCTGGCCGTAATGGGGCTGCCCGTCCTGCTCATGGGGGCCGCCTTCCCGTTCGTCCAGGCCCTGGTGGCGGGACGCTTCGACACGCTGGGCCGGCGCACGGGGCGCCTGCTGTTCTCCAACGTGGTCGGCAACGTGGCCGGCATCCTGCTCGTGGGGTTCGTCCTGATCGACCGGCTGGGCACCTCGGGCAGCCTGCGCCTGCTGGCCGGCGTGCTCGTCGTCCCCGGAGTGGCTTGGGCGCTCCTGGCCAGCACGCAGTCGCGGCGTGTCGCCCTGGCTGCGGGGGCAGTCTCCGTGATGGCGCTCGCCCTCGTGCTGTTCCCCTCAAACCGCGAGCTGTGGTCCTTCTTCCACGCGGCCGACGGGTTGCCGTTCAAGCTGGAGGAGGACCGGGCGTGTGTCAACGCCATGCGGCCCGACGAGGCCGGTGCCAGCCTGCTGTTCATCAACGGAGCGTCCCAGAACGCCTATCCCTACGACGACTACCACGTGCTTATCGGTCTGGTCCCGGCTCTGCTGCACCCGGGACCCGACCGGGCCCTGTCGATCGGGCTGGGCATCGGGGCCACGCCCTACGGGATGTCTCTCGACGAGCGTCTGTCGGCCGTCGACGTGGTCGAGCTGTGCGGCAAGGAGATCACCCTCCTGGAGGGGCTGGCGGCCGAAGGGTCCCAGGAGAACCAGCGCATGTTCTCCGACCCCCGTGTCGACATGCGCACGGGCGACGGGCGCAAGGCCCTCATCGCCGCCGACGAGCCCTGGGACGTGATCACGGTCGACGCCATCCGCCACCAGAGCGCCTTCAGCGGGAACCTGTACTCGGTCGAGTTCTACGAGCTGGTCCGCAGCCGCATGGGCGCCGGCGGGATGATGGCCCAGTGGATGCCCACGCCCCGCACGGTCAACAGCGCCACCGAGGTGTTCGACTACGCCTTGGCCTTCACGGTGGAGACCTACGGCAACTCCCAGTTCTTCGTGGCCAGCTCCCAGCCCATCGCCTTCGACCGCGACGTGCTGCTGGGCCGGGTCGACGCCCTGATCCTGGAGGCCGAACGGCGCTTCGTCCTGCCACCCGGCCAGCTCGAGTCGATCCGCAACTTCTTCGCCACCGTGCAGCCCGTCGTGCTCCAGTTCGGGGGGCCGGCGGCCGATGTCCCAGAACGCGCCCTCAACCGCGACCTGTTCCCGCGCGACGAGTACTTCCTCAACAACCCGGTGGCCGTCGAGAACCGGCCCCGGCCCTGAGCGAGCCAGTCGACGAGTCAGTCGACGAACGGGACAGGGAGCCGCTCACCTTGGGCCAAGGCCATGATCCCGGCGAAGAGGGCGCCAAAGATCAGCAGGACGATCAGCCACGCCAGCCAGTCGGTGCGTTCCTTGTCGTGCATCGAGCACCACCTCCAGCCGTTACTTCGGCACGATGGCACCCGACCTGTAGGTCGAACGACCTATTTCTCCCTCTCGTCAAGTATCGGCGCGGGCGGCGCCGAGCTTGAGCTCAGGTAGCGGGCTCGACGCAGCGGCAACGGTCGGTGGGCTCGCCGCAACCGTCGCACGCTGTGCGCCCCGCCTCGTCGAGGTGTACACCCATCCCGCACTGCTGGCACACCCCGCTGTCGACCGGCATCTCGGTGTTGCTCATGGCTCAGTGCCCCCCGCCGGGCCCGAAGCCGTCACCGATGGGCTCGGAGCTGTCCTGGGCGTCGGCGAGGGCCTCCTCGAAGCTGGCGCCGGTTCCCTGCTTACGCCGCCCGTCCTCGTCGGTCGTGGTGACTACCACCACCTCGTTCCCGGCGCCGTCGAAGATGGACTGCTGGGCCACGCCCGTCTCGTCCACCGACGGTGCCCGGTAGCCCTCGTCGTCGTCGGCGCGGTGCTGGGGGTGGTCGGACGAACCGACCCGGTCGTCAAGGAACCTCTGCTCAGACATATCAAGCCTCCTCTGTCCCCCAGGTGCCTACCCCGGCGGGGCCCGGGCCGAACACGGTGCCCGCCTCTGGGCCCGCCGACCGGTCCCTGCCCCCGACCGAGTACCTTGAAGGCACATGGCGGACCGAGAGCGCTTCGAAGAGCTGGCCATGGAGCACATGGGCTCCCTCTACACGGCCGCCCTGCGTATGACCCGCAACCCCTCCGACGCCGAGGACCTGGTGCAGGAGACCTACCTGAAGGCCTACCGGGGGTTCGGGGGCTTCCAGGAGGGGACCAACCTCAAGGCGTGGCTCTACCGGATCCTCACCAACACGTTCATCAACTCCTACAGGGCGCGCAAGCGGCGCCCCGAGGAGAGCGACATCGACGACCTGGAGAACCTCTACCTCTACCGCAAGCTGGGTGGCCTGGAAGGGGCGTCGGCGGGCCGGAGCGCCGAGGACGAGGTGCTCGACCAGTTCACCGAGGCGGAGGTCAAGGAGGCCATCGAGGCCCTGCCCGAGCAGTTCCGCCTGGCGGTGCTGCTGGGCGACGTCGAGGGGTTCTCCTACAAGGAGATCGCCGAGATCTTGGATATTCCGATCGGGACGGTCATGTCTCGCCTCCATCGCGGAAGAAGGGCGCTGCAGAAGCGGTTGTACGAGTTCGGGCGCCAGCGAGGGCTGGTCCCCCGTGCGTGAGGGCTCCACGTATGCATGACAAACGCAACTGCACCGAGGCTGTCGAGGTCTTGTACCACTACCTCGACGGTCATCTCACCGAGGAGCGCCGTATCCTCATCCAGCGCCACCTCGACGACTGCCCGCCCTGTCTCGACGCCTTCGACTTCGAGGCCGACCTGCGGATCGTCATCGCCCACAAGTGCCGCGAACACGTCCCCGAGAAGCTGCGCATGAGGGTGGCCGAGGCCATCCGGGAGATGCGTGACGGAGGCGGCCGCGGCGGCGGGTTGGGCGAGCCTCCCCCCTTCTGACGGTTCCGGCCCCCGTCCCGGCGGCCGGCTCGCTAAAGCGGAATACCCCGCTCGCCGATGAGGTTGCCGTGAACATGTCAGAGCAATCGGTGGGGGCCCAGCCCCTCAGCGGGAGCCACCGCCCCTCCAGGGCCTTCAAGGCCGGGAGGGTGTGCCGGCACCCGGGTTGCGGCACCGTCCTGTCCATCTACAACGACGGCAAGTTCTGCTATAGCCACGAGCCGATGGTCGTGCCCCGCATGCGGGGCAAGAAGATCGCCTGACGCCCGCGGACCAGGGTGGCCGGCCGCCGGTTGTCGGTGTCGGCCATGGGCGGTTTACCATCGTCCGATGGACCTCATCCTCGCAGCCACCAAGCCGTGGACGTACCAGTTGGCGCTCCCGGTCATGGTCATGAGCGTGCTGGCCGTGCTCGGGGTGTTCCTCGCGTACCTGCGAAAGGCCGTCGCCGCCAAGTACCCCAAGCAGCCGTGACCCGAGGGGGCCAGTGACCGCACCCGCCATCGACTCTCCTCCTGGGCCCCAGGACCGCCCGAGCCGCCCCCCCGACCCCGTCGCTTGGGACGTCGCCGAGCGCATCGCCCGGCGTGTCGCCGGGCGCGACCCGCTACAGGAGTCCTACCACTACTCGTCGCTCGAGCCCGACTTCCGCGAGTTCACCGAGCTGGCCGAGAAGCTGGTCGAGAAGGAGACCGGCCTACGGTCGCTGGCCGGTCCCGCCCGTGCACGAGTCACCGACCGCCAGGGCTGGGTGAGGGCCAACATCGCGTCGTTCCGCCGGCTCCTGCGCCCGCTCACCGACCGGCTGGGCGAGCGGCTGGGCTCCACTCGGGCTGCGGGTGCGGGCCGCTCGATCGCCGGTGCGGAGGTCGGCGCCCTGCTGGGTTGGATGTCGACCCGGGTGCTCGGCCAGTACGACCTGCTCGTCATCGAGGACGAGGACGCCGACGAGCAGGACATCGTCTACTACGTCGGCCCCAACATCTTGGCCCTCGAGAAGCGTTACGCCTTCCCGCCTCGGGAGTTCCGGTTGTGGCTCGCCCTCCACGAGGTGACCCACCGGGCGCAGTTCACGGGCGTCCCGTGGATGCGGGGCTACTTCCTTTCGCTGGTCGAGCAGAGCCTGGACGCCTTCGACCCCGACCCCAAGCGGTTCGTGGAGGCCCTGCGGCGAGCCGTGGCCGAGGTGAAGGCGGGCCGTAACCCCCTCGACGAGGGGGGCATCGTCTCGTTGTTCGCCACCCCCGAGCAGACGGCCGTGTTCCGGCGCATCCAGGGCCTGATGAGCCTGCTCGAAGGCCACGGCGACCTGGTCATGGACCGGGCTGCAGTTGACCTGGTCCCCAGCGCCGGCCGGTTCAAGGAGGTGCTGCACCAGCGCCGCCAGTCGAGCGGTGCGACCCGGGCCTTCCAGAAGCTGGTGGGCCTCGAGGCCAAGCTCCGCCAGTACCACGACGGCGAGCAGTTCCTCGAGGCCATAGAGAAGGCGGGGGCCGGCAACGTCGACCTCTTGTGGCGGGGCCCCGAGAACCTGCCCTCGATCGACGAGGTCCGTGACCCCGGCCGGTGGCTGGCCCGGATGGGCGAGGCGGCCGCAGCCGACGGCCGGGCCGCGGTCGAGGCTGTCACCTCTGACTGAGCGGAGCTGACGAGCGAGTCAGTGGCGCCAGACGGCGTGGAGCCGTTCGGGACGGAACTTGCCCCCTGTGCCGCCCACGGGTTCGACGACGACGTGGTCGACGAGCGTGCGGATCAGTTCGCGGCGGTTATCGACCGAAGTGGAGGACCATGCGGCCGCCAGTTCGTCTCCCGTCCCCACCAGGTCCAGGAGCGCCTTGGCCTCGTCGAACTGCCGTAGCCGGGCCTCGTTGACCTCCAGGCGGCGGGCGATGTCGGCTCGGGCCGGCTGCCACTCGGCCCAGGTGATCTGGCGGTCGGCCCACAGCACAGCCAGCTCCTTGAGCCGTTCGAGGTCGTCGCGTACGGCGTCGGCCGCCTCCTGGACGGCCGCCCGCACGTCCTCGACGGGCTCGAACGCCGACCTCACCGACCTCGTGAGCTCGGGGGAGCCGACACGGGCCAGCACCAGGTGCTTGACGTGGTCCTCGACCAGGGTGGCCTTGACGATGACCCCCGAACAACCCCCGGCGGCCGGCGCCGGGCAGCGGTAGTACTGGTTGGCGTCGCTGCGGTAGAGGAAGTGGAGGCTCCCTTTGCACCGGCCGCACCGGAGAAGGCCGTTGAGCAGGGAACGGCGAGGGGGGCGCCGCTGCAGGCCGCGCGACGACCGGAGGGCCACGAGGGCCTGGTGGGTGTCGATGTCGACGACGGCCGGCCACTTCTCCACGAGAGTGCCCCGGCCGTTGACGTCTAGGCCGGCCAGGCGGGGCTGGATCAGCAGGGCGGACAGGCTGTTGACTCGCCACGGCCCCCCGGTGGTCGTCCGCAGTCCCCGGCTGTTCCACTCCTGCACGACCGACGAGAGGGTCTGGCCGCCGAGCACCCGCCGGGCGGCGTCCCGAATGGCGGCCGCCTCCACCTCCACGGTCCTCGACCGGTCGTGGACGTGCCCGAAGCCCCGCGGCCCGAAGTTGGCGGTCGTGGCCCGCCGCCGGGCGGCTCGGTCGCTCTCGATGTTGCCCAGCACGGCCCCGACCTCGGCGAGCACGCTGGCGGTGGCGTCTGGTGGCTGGGGGTGGGACATCCTGCGGCGGCCCGCTTTCCTCGGCGCTCGTGGCACCCCGAGTACGGAGTGCCGGTCCGGCCGGGATGAGCGCTGGGGCCGGCGGCCGAAAAAAAGAGGGGCATTGCAACAGGAAAACCGCTCGGCAACGCCATGACAGGGCGCCGGGGCTTCCATAGAGTCCCCGGCGCTCACAGGGCCAGCTTCTTTCGTCACACCCCTACGCCGCCTCACCAGCAGGATCCCGAACGAAGGGCCCACACGTCAGGGGGGAGAGAACATGCAGCGGTGGAGGTCGGCCAGATCACAAGCTGGCCAGGCCACGTTTTCGCTGGTCATCGTCGTCGTAGTCGTTGCGATAGCAGTCGTACTGCTCTATCGCACGGCTTGG
>JBFMCT010000019.1 GCA_040754375.1 Actinomycetota bacterium | reverse complement strand
CGTCCCGTCCCGGGCCGGACACCGGGGGCGAGCCGTCCCCGTTCGACGAGGCCGCCAAGGAGAAGGCCCGCCAGAAGCAGCAGGACCAGCTCCGGCGGCGGCCGCCCCCCGAGCCGGCAACGGCCCTCGGCGAGGGCCCGGGCGACCAGTGGTGGGGAAGCGCCGACCAGGGCGCGCCCCCCTCGTCCCGCATGCCCCGGGTGGGCGGTCTCGCGATCGGCCCGGCGCTCGTCGGGGCCGCAGTGGTGCTCCTGGGGACCCTCATGGCGTGGATCCGAGTCGTCGGGGCGCGTAGCAACGCCTTCGACGTCCCCGTCAACTTCTTGTGGGACTACCGGGCGGCCGAAGGCGGTCTCAAGGTGGGCCTCGTACTACTGGCCCTGGCCGTCGGCGCGGCCGTCCTCACCGTCTTGGGGGGCAAGGTGGCGGTCCGGCGCGTCCTGGGCGGCACGGTGGTCGCCGTGGCCGTGCTGTACACAGTCCAGCTCCAGCGGGCCCTGTCGGCCGCGGGAGAGGGTGCACCCAGCCTGACCTCGGCCATAGGCTTCGGCGTGCTTCTCGCCTTGGGGGGCGGCGTGGCCATCGCCGTCGACCGCTCCGAACCCAGCGGGCACTAGCGCCGCTCATGGCGGCGGCCCGCCTCATCGAGGTCATGGTCTCCAGCCGCAACCGCACGGCCCTGACCGGCGGCGGGGACCTCACGGCCCTGCGCCGGGAGGTCAAGGAACGGCTCCAGAGCGTGCTCGCCCGCCCCGACGGGGAGCCCCGCCTTTCGGTCTGGGTCAACGAGGACAGCGAGGCCCTGCCCGCCGAGTCCGATTGGTACGACCGCTCCACCGAGCGGGCCCGGGACGCCACGATCGTGCTGGTCCTGTTCTCGGGCGAGGCGGGCACGGTCATCCCCGGCCGGGGCGTCGGCGTCTGCCACGCCGAGCTCGAAGAGGCCCTGGCCGACACCCGCACCAAGGTGCGCATCGTCGACATCAGACCGCTGGTGCAGTCCCCTCCCCGGCCCACCAAGGCCGATAACGCCTTCGCGGCCGCCGTCGACGGTCTACGTTCGCTCACGTCGTCGGCCCGGACGCGAGCCGAGGCCGTCGAGGCGGCCGTCGACGCTGTCGGTGACGCCCTCCACGCGCTGGCCCTGGCCGGGGTGGGTTCGTCGCGCCGGGGGCGCCACTCCCAGGGCGCGGCCCTCGACTGGCGGCGGCTCACGTTCGCCGGCCGCAAAGCCGCCATGGAGGAAGCCGTCGTCGCCGCCCTGGTGGCCGCCACCGGCGGGCAGGGCCATCGCGAACCGGGCGCCAACCGCCCGGCGGTGCATGTCGAGCTCGGCGGCCAGAGGGTCCTCATGGTGGCCCACGGCGCGCCCGAAGGGCTGTCACTGGCCGCCTCGCGCGAGCTCGTCGGCCAGCTCCACCGCCATGACCACCTCTTGGCCGGTGCCCTGGGCGGTTCCATCGGGCCCGTTCATGTGCTGGCCTGCCCGGCGGGCGTGACGGCCAACCAGATGCGTTCGTTGATGGGGACGTCCGAGCTCGTGCTGGCCACCACGCCGGCGGGCGTGTGGGCAGCCGACACCGTCTCACGGGCCCAGGTGCTGGCCGTGCGCGACTGCATCGACGCGGCCACCACCGGCCTGCAGGTGGACGAGGCCCTGGCCTGGCTGCGCCAGAGCGGCGAGGACGCCGAGCTGGCCGCCCGGGCACACCGCCGCCGGGCCATCATCGAGCAGGTGGCCGCGCCCGACCACCCCTGACGGCACTCGCTCGGGCCCGCGGCCTACGGGAACGGGTAGGCCGCGGCTGTGCGGGTCTCGAGGTTGACGACCAGCGCAGCCAGGCCCAGCGGGCGGGTGGGGTCGACGGAGAAGATCGTGCTGGCCCGGGGGGGCACCCGCTCGGTGGCCGGGCCGTACACGTAGTCGCCCGACAGGCCCTCGAAGCGCAGGACGTCGACCGCCTCCATGGCCGACACGATGCCGGCCCGGGACAGGTCACCACGCTCGGCCGCCAGTTCGAGGACCTGGGCCGCGGCCCAGGCCTGGTAGTACCCGAACACGAAGTAGTAGTCGGGCGCCTGTGACGGGCGGTAGCGGGCCAGGCGTTGGAGCATCTCGGCCTGGCCCTTGACGGACCGGTCTCCCCACTCGGTGCCCTCCCCCATGACCCACACCGACCGGGCCATGACCGCGCCGAGCGGACCGGTGGCCAGCGAGGGGTCCCAACCGGTGGCCTGCACGGCGAACTGCGGGCGGAACTCCAGGGCCTCGGCCTCGCCCACGATGCGCGACGTGTCTCCCGCGAAGGTGGCCATGAACACGGCGTCGCAACCCGCGTCGCGCAGCTGGGTTACCGGCCCGGTGAACGACGTGTCCCCGGCGTTGTAGCGGGCGCGAGCGGCCACTGTTACCCCCAGCTCGGCGGCCGCCGCCTCCAGGCCTTGCAGGCCGGCGTCCCCATAAGGCGAGGCCACTCCCGCGAAGCACGCCTTCTGGCCCCGGCCCCCGGCCTCGTTCACCCAGTAGTCCAAGGTGTTGGCGAACTGCACCTGGTAGGGCGCGCCCAGGGCCAGGAGGTGGCGCTCGCGGGCCCATTCGGCGTCGAGGGAGGCGGGTGAGGCGACGATCCCGTCCCGGTTGAACTGGGGCAGGAGCGCCTTGACGATGGGCGTCCCCAGGACCTGTTCGAACATGACCACGCTGTTCTTGATCTTCTGGTACTTGGCGATGGCCGTGTCGGCGTTGTAGCCCGTGTCCTCCACGACCAGCTCGACCCGGTAGCGCCCGGCGATGCCGCCCCGCTCGGCGTTCAGCCACTCGAAGTAGAGCTCGCCCCCGGCCGTCAGGGGGCGACCGATGGCGGCCACCGGGCCCTGCAGCGGCGTCAGCACCCCGAGGCGGATGGTCTGGCCGTCGAACCCGGGGGCGGCGGCCACCGCGTCGCGCCCACACCCGGAGAGGCCGAGGGCCACGAGGGCGAGGGCGAGCAGCGGTTGTAGAACGCGTCGAGGCAGTTTCACCCCGTGTTGACCTCCGGGGCCGCGGGCCCCGTTACATGAGGACCAGCGGGCCCGCTCAGAACTGCGGCCCGAGGGCGGCGCCGGGCCCGCACGAGCACGACGGCCACGATCGACACCCCGAACAGCAACTGGGTGACCTGGGCCTCGGTGACCAAGGCGGAAGGACCGGCGTCGAGCACCGCGTCCACGGCGTGGGGCAGGGCGGTCACGAACAACGCACCCAGCACCGGGCCCCGCAGCGTCCCCAGGCCGCCGATCAGGACCATGGCCAGGTACTGCACCGAGACCAGCAGGCCCCACTCCTGCGGCCCGACATAACCCCGGTAGGAGCCGTACAGGGCACCCGCGGCCCCCGCCAGAGCACCGGACGCTACGAAGGCCGCCACCTTGGTGCGGGCCACGTCCACCCCCATCACCGCGGCCGCCCGCTCGCTGGTGCGTACCGCGGCCATGGCCCGGCCCGAGCGCGAGCGCATGACATTGGCCACCAGCCAGGCCACCACCGCCACCAGGGCCCAGGCCAGCCAGAACCAACCCTGGTCGTGGGTGCCGGGCAGGGCCGGCGACGGCAGGTCGGAGCGGCCGGCGTTGCCGCCCGTGAACCACGTCCATCGCCGGAACACGTGCTGGCCCACGAACACCAGGGCCAGGGTGACGATGGCCACCGTGTGGCCCTTGACCCGCACGGCCAGCGGGCCGGCGGCCAGCCCGACCAGCGCGCCCACGAGGGCCGCCGCCCCCAGCCATACCGGCAGCGGCCCGCCCACGACCGCGGCCGTGTAGGCGCCCGCCCCCAGGAAGGCGGCGTGGCCCAGCGAGAGCTGCCCGCAGGTGCCCGTGAGCAGGTTGAGCCCGTAGGCGCCGACGGCGGCGATGGCCGCCAGGTTGAGCACCGACAGCCAATGGTCGGACACCCGCAGGGGAAGCACGACATAGATGACCGCCGCGGCCAGCACCAGGGCGCGGTTGCGGGTCACAGGCGCCGGGCCTCACGAGCGGTGAACAGGCCGTCGGGACGGGCCAGCAGCACAGCCAGCATCACGAGATAGGGGACGACCAGCTCCTGGCCGGGCGCGTAGCCGGCGGTCAGCACCTCCACGACCCCGATGATCACCCCTCCGGCCAGCGCCCCGGCCAGGGACGTGAACCCCCCCAGCAGCACGGCCGGGAAGGCCCGCAGGGCGTGCTCGCCGAGGTTGGGGACAGCCGCGGCCGGGCCCGAGGCCAGCAGTACCCCGGCTACGGTGGCCACCACCGCGGCCATGGCCCACGCCACCCGCGACACCAGCCGGGGGCTGATCCCCAGGGCGGCCGCGGCCTCCGCATCGGCCGCCGCGGCCCGCAGGGCCAGGCCCAGCCGGGTGCGGAGGAAGAAGGCCGACAGGCCCCCGACGAGGGTGGCCACGATCACCAGCGTGGCCACGTCGACCTGCGACAGGACCAGCCCCGCGAACCGCACACTGCCGGCCCCCCAAGGGTCGCCGATGTGGTGGGGCCGGAACCCCCACACCACCGTGATGAGCTGCTCGACGACTATGGCCACCCCCAGCGTGGCCAGCACCACCGAGATGGCGGGCTGGCCGGCCAGCGGCCGCACCACCACCCGCTCGACGGCCAGGGCCAGCACGACCGCACCCGCGGTGGCCGCGGCGACCGCCACCGGGAAAGGCAGGCCCCACAACACCGAGGTCGTGTAGGTGAGGTAGGCGCCCACGGCCAGCAACGAACCCTGGGCGAAGTTCACCACCCCGGTGGCCTTGAACACGACCACGAAGCCCAGGGCCACCAGGGCGTACACCCCACCCAGGGCCACCCCCTTGACCACGAACTGGGCGAGATCGGTCACCGGGCCAACTCGCTGCCCTGCAGTCCGGTCCGGCCCCCGTCGAGGGTCACCAACCGGTCGGCCAGGGCCGAGACGGTGCCCAAGGCGTGGTCGACGACCACCGCGGCTGCCCGTCCCGGGCCGGTGGCCGCCTCGATGGCAGCCACCATCAGCTCGACGTCGCCCGGCCCGGCCCCGGCGAAGGGCTCGTCCAGCAGCAACAGCACGGCGTCGCCGGCCAGCACCCGGCCCAGCTCCAGCCGCTTGCGCGCCCCGGCATCGAGGGACCGGACGGGGGCCCGCGGTTCGAGACCGAGCGTCCGGGCCACCTGCTGGCAACGTTCCCGGTGGGTTGACTCCTCGGCCCGGGCACTGCGCAGGCGCAGGGCGCCGGCCACCAGCCCCGACCTCATGAGGTGGTGGCGCCCGAGCAGGAGGTTGGCGGTCACGTCCAGGCCCTCGACCAGGCCCAGGCCCTGGAGGGAGCGCGACACCCCGAGGGCAACCCGCGGGGCCGGCCCCAGCCCGGCCAGGTCCCGCCCGGCCAGCACCACCCGGCCGGCGTCGGGACGCTCGTCGCCGCTGATGCAGTTGAGCACGGTGGTCTTGCCGGCCCCGTTGGGCCCCACCAGGGCGACCCGCTCACCCGCCCCCACCGAGAAGCTGGCCCCGTCGAGAGCGGCCACCCCCCCGAACCGCCGCACCAGCCCCTCGACGGCCAGCAACGGCCCAGGCGCGCTCACGTCCCCACAACCGGTGTGGGGAGCCCGATCATGCCGGGGCCGGGGCCGGGGCCGGGACCCCGGCCCGGCGGCCCCGGTCGAGACGCACCACGTCCGAGGACGGCATCAGGCGGAGCTCCTGTTCGGCCACCACCACCGCGCCCCCGGCGGCCGCCACCTCGGCGACGGCCGCGGCCACCAGCTCCACCGAGGCGTCGGCCAGGCCGACGGTGGGTTCGTCGAGAAGGAGCAGGCGGGGCTCGGCCACCATGGCCCGGGCGATGACCAGGAGCTGCTGCTCGCCGCCCGAGAGGTGTCCGGCGGGAGTCGAACACCGGGCGGCCAGGGCCGGGAACCGGTCCAACGCCCAGCCCACCCGCTGGGCCGCCCGGCCCGCGGTCAGCACGAACCCCCCGGCCGCCAGGTTGTCCCCCACCGACAGGTCGCGGAACACCCGCCGTCCCTCCAGGGCGTGGCCGACACCCCGCCTGACGGCCGCCGCCGGGTCGTCGGGGTCGATGGCAACGCCGTCCACCTCGGCCGAGCCACCCACCACCCGGCCGCCGGCCAAGCCCAGCAGCCCGGACACGGCCCGCAGCAGCGAGGACTTGCCGGCCCCGTTGGGACCAGTCACGGTCAGCACCTGGCCGGCCCCGAGAGCGAGATCGAGCCCTTCGAGAGCCACGGCCGACCGGTAGACCACCCGCAGGCCGGCCACTCGCAGCCGCGCCGGGGCCACGGCCCCAGTCAGCGGGCCTTCTTGGCCGCCGCCTTGCTCGCCGCCGCCTTGCTCGCCGCCGCCTTGCCGGCGGCCGCCTTGGCCGTCCGGGGCGCGGGAGCCACCTCCCGGCGGAACAGCACGACGGTCGCGAACCCGTTGTGGATAGCCGTCATGTTCACCGGCTCCCACCCTTCGGCCGCGATGGCGTTGAGCTCGTCGTGGTCGTAGTCGGAGAACCCCTCGAGGCCAACACCGAAAACGGCGGTCCAATACTCGAACTTGGCGGCCACTGTGCGCCTCCTGGCGGACGTCTCGGCGAGGGGCGTACCTTACCGGGCCGGCCCGCGGCCACCGGGGTTGGTGCCCGCCAGTCGGTATCATCGGGTGCCACGATGCTGGACGAACGCAAGGCCGCCATCCTCAAGGCGGTCGTCGAGGAGTACATCCAGACGGCGCAGCCAGTGGGCTCGGCCTCGGTCGTGAGGGCGACCAGCCTGCCCGTTTCGACCGCGACCGTCCGCAACGAGCTGTCGGTTCTCGAGCGCGACGGCTTCCTCGACCATCCCCACACCAGCGCTGGGCGGGTCCCGACCGACAAGGGCTACCGGTTCTTCGTCGACCACCTCACACCTGCCTTGCCGTCGACGCAGCGCCAGCAGGTCAAGGACTTCTTCGCCCGTGCCCACGGTGAGATCGAGAAGATGCTCGACGACACCACCCGGTTGCTCTCCGACCTCACGAACTACGCGGCGGTCGTGGTCGCCCCCCAACGCGAGGCGGCCACCGTACGGTCGGTCCAGATCGTGAGCCTCGGCGCCCATGTGGCGCTGGTCGTGGCCGTCCTGTCCGACGGTTCGGTGAAAAAGGCCGTCCTCGACATCGGCTCGCGCACAGGCGACGACCGCCTAGCGGTGGCCGGCGCCCACCTGGCCGCCCACCTCGGGGGCCATCCCCTCGAAGCCGAGGTGACCATCCCGCCCACAGGCGACGACGTGACCGACCGGGCTGCCGCTCTGGCCCACGCCGCCCTGGGGCGTACGGTCTCGGGCGCGGGTGGGGGTGAGCAGCTGTTCGTGGGTGGCGCGGCCCAGATGGCCAGCACGTTCGACGCCATCGACACCGTCCGCCGGGTCTTGGCCATGCTCGAGCAGCAGTACCTGCTCGTCACCCTGCTGCGCGAGGCCATCCACGACGACGGCCTCACGGTGTCCATCGGCACCGAGCACGGGGTCGAACCGCTGGCCCAGTGCTCGATCGTCGTCGCCCCCTACGAGGTCGACGGCACCACCGTGGGCACCATCGGGGTGCTCGGGCCCACCCGTATGAACTACCCCCAGGCCATGGCGGCCGTGGGGGTCGTCAGCCAGCGCCTCGGCAAGGCCCTGCGCGAGGGCTGACCGCACCCCGTGGACGACGACTTCTACGGCCTGCTGGGGGTGGGCCGCACCGCCACCGAGGACGAGCTCAAGCGCGCCTACCGGCGCCTGGCCCGCGAGCTGCACCCTGACACCAACAGCGACCCCGAGGCCGAGGAACGCTTCAAGAAGGTGACCGTCGCCTACGAGACCCTGCGCGACCCCGAGCGGCGCCGGCGCTATGACATGTTCGGGCCCGAGGCCGTCCGCGGGGCGGGCGGGGGCGGCGGGGGCGCGGGCGGGTTCGGCGCCGACTCGTTCGCGGCCAACCTCGGCGACCTCTTCGAGACCGTCTTCGGCGGCAACCCCTTCGGTGGGGGCGGCGGGGGGGGCCGGCGGCGGGCAGGGCCCACTCCCGGGCCCGACATCGAAGTCGCCCTGGAGCTCGGGTTCCGAGACGCCGTGTTCGGCGGCACCCGGGAGGTCAAGGCCCGCGTCGCCCTGCCCTGCGAGACGTGTGAGGCCACCGGGGCCAAGCCGGGCACCCGGCCCGAGACATGCCCCACATGCAGCGGGACGGGCCAGGTGCGCCAGGTGCGCCAGTCGATCCTGGGCCAGATGATGACGACCACCCGCTGCAACCGGTGCTCGGGCCTGGGCGAGGTCGTCGCCGACCCCTGCGCCGACTGCCGGGGAGAGGGACGGCGCACGGCCGAGCAGGTCTACCCCGTCGAGGTCCCGGCCGGGGTCGACCACGGCAACGTGCTTCGGGTCCCGGGCCGGGGCGGGGCCGGGCCCCGAGGCGGTCCCCGGGGCGACCTCTACGTCCACCTGCGGGTCCGGCCCGACGACCGGTTCACCCGCCAAGGCGCCGACCTCGTGCACAACCTGACCGTGCCCATGACCCAGGCCGCCCTGGGCGCCCACCTGCGCTTCGAGACCCTCGACGGCACCGAGGACCTGGTGATACCCAGGGGCACCCAGACCGGGCGGGTCTTCCACCTCCGGGGCCGGGGTGTGCCCCATGTCGACGGCCGGGGCCGGGGCGACCTGCTCGTGCAGGTCACGGTGGAGACGCCCGACAAGCTCAGCAAGGAGCAGGACAACCTCCTGCGCCTGCTGGCCGCCGAGCGGGGCGAAGAAGTTGCCCCTGCTGGCACCGGCTTCTTCGACAAGATCCGCTCGGCCTTCAAGTAGCCGCTCGTGCCGGCGCCGGGGCCGGGGCCGGCCACCGATGCCCGGGCCCTCGTTTTCGTGGAGGACCTCGACGGCCCCCGGCTGTCGGCCGCCGACGACCACCACCTGCGCCGGGTCCTGCGCCTGCACCCCGGTGACCTGGTGGCCGCCTCGGACGGGGCCGGGCGCTGGCGGCCGTGCCGGTTCGGCCCCGGGCCCGGTCTGGCCCTCGACGGCGAGGTCCTCACCGTGGCCCGGCCCGCGCCCGCGGTCACCGTGGCCTTCGCCCTGACCAAGGGCGAGCGCCCGGAGTGGGCCGTGCAGAAGCTGTGCGAACTAGGCGTCGACCGCATCGTGGCCTTCGCGGCCGAGCGATCGGTCGTGCGCTGGGACAACCGGCGGGCCGAGGCGGCCGTAGAACGGTGGCGGCGCATCGCCCGGGAGGCGGCCGCGCAGTCGAGGCGGGTGTGGCTGCCGGTCGTGGACGAAGTGTCCACCTTCGCGGCGGTGGCCGCCGGGGCACCGCCCCCGCTGATCGCGGTACCCGGGGGCCCCCCGCTCCCGGCGGGGGCCAGCGCCGTCCTCATAGGCCCCGAAGGGGGGTGGTCGGCGGCCGAGTTGGACCTGGCGGCCGGCCGCGGCCTAGGTCGGGTGGGCCTCGGGCCGCACGTGCTGCGGGCCGAGACGGCCGCCCTGGCCGCCGGGGCCCTGCTGTGTGGGCTGCGGGCCGGCCTCGTCTCCCCCACCGGTGGGGCCGGCGGGCCCCCCTGAGCGTCCGGGCCCGGCTAAGAAACCCCCATTTCGTCACTTTCCGTCGTTGTCGCGGCCCTCACCGCGGCGGTAGTCTGTAGAAGGCACAAAAAAGGGGACTGGGTGAGCGATGAAGGTGGGGGCGTAACCCCCAGCCCCCTGCAGACGTATGCCCAGAAGGTGGGCCAGCGGTTGCGGGGGATCCGGCGTCAGAAGGGCCTTTCACTCCAGGACGTGGAGGCCGCGTCCGGCCACGAGTTCAAGGCGTCGGTCCTGGGCGCCTACGAGCGGGGCGAGCGCATAATCTCGGTGCCCCGCCTCCAGCGGTTGGCCAGCTACTACAGCGTCCCCGTCGACCAGTTGCTGCCGCCCACCGGCGAGCTCGACCGTGCCCTGGCCTCTCCCCAGGGCGACGGCGGCGGCCGGGCGCGGAGCGGGGCCAGCGAGAAGATCACCTTCGACCTCGCTCGCTTCCGCGACGTCGAAGACCCCGAGCTGGAGATGGTCCGCCAGTACCTGAACAGCATCCAGGTCATGCGCCAGGACTTCAACGGGCGGATGCTGACCATCCGGCGCGACGACATCCGGGCCATCGCCGGGATGTTCGGCACCGAACCGGGCGCCCTGGTCGAGCGCCTCGAGGACCTGGAGCTCAGGCTCAGCCACTGACCCCCATACGGCCGGGAGGTTAGGGCTGGGCAGCCGGCGTCGACCGCTCGTACTATGTACGGCCGATGAGGCGGTTCCTGCCGGTCCTGGTTGTGGCAGCCGCCGTCTCGGCTGCCTGCGGCGGGGAGACGGGGGCCCGGGCCGGACCGACGACGGTCCTCAGGGTGGTCATGACCGACGACTGGGTAACGGCCCCCTTCACCGACGCCGTCCGGGAGTTCGAGCGCACCCACCCGCGGGTGCGGGTGGACATCGACCGGGGCCCGATCGGCAGGATGGCCGACGTCGTCCGGGCCGGCATCGCCGGCGGCTCCCCGCCCGACGTGATCCAGGGCCACGCTCACACGGGAGCCGGCCAGGACCTGGCCGAACCGCTCGACGACCTGTGGGACCACCACGGCCTCACGGCCGACGAGTTCTTGCCCGGCGCGGTGGCCGACGTCACCTGGGCCGGCCGCCGCTACGGCGTGCCCCTCGACAGCAACGCCATGGCCGTGCTCTACAACACCACCCGCTTCCGGGAACTGGGCCTGTCCCCGCCCACCGGGCCGCTGTCGTTCGTGGACTTCGAGCGCCTGGCCGGCCAGCTCACGAGCCCCGACGGGGCCCGGCGGGGGCTGGTCGTGCCGGTCGACACCTGGGTCACGTTCGGCTGGGTACGGGCCAACGGCGGGGACCTGCTCCGGGTCGAGCCCGGGGGGACGCCGGTGTTCACCTTCGACAGCCCGGCCGTGGTGGGCACGCTCGACTACCTGGGCAGGCTGATCGACTCGGGCGTGGCCTTCGGTCCCCTCGGGCCCGATGCCCGCTCCACCGACGCCTACGCCCTCTTCCGCTCCGGCCAGGTGGCCATGTACACCAGCGGCTCGTGGGACCTGGTCAGGGTGACCAGGGAGGTGCCCGACGGCGACTTCGGGGTGGCCCTCATGCCCCGGGGCCTGACCGGGGCCACCGCCGGGTCGTCGATGGGCGGCAGCAGCCTGTGGGTGCCCAAGGGTTCGCCCAACCGCGAGCTGGCCTTCGAGTTCATGCTGCTGCTCACGTCCGACCCCTACGCCCTGCGGTTCGCCAAGGAGGAAGGCCGCCTGCCGGTCCGCCCCCGGGTGCTGTCCGACCCTCACTTCGCCGATCCCCAGCTCAGGGTCTTCGTCGAACAGCTGGCCACCGCTCACCCCCCGATCCTGGGGGCGCTGCACGAGGCGTCCCAGGCCTTCGGCGACGCCCTGTCCCGCGTCCTCAGGGAGCGGGCCGACGCCCGCACCGCCCTGGCCGAGGCCCAGTCCCGGGCCGTGTCCTCGCTGGCCCCGCCGTGAGCCGCGGGCCTGCGGGCGGTGGTGTGGCCGGGCCTGGGGGCGGGGGTGGCCGTGAGCCAGGCGACCAGTGCCTTCTGTCGCGGGCCACCCCCCGGCCCCTGCGGTCCTCGGTCCTGGGTAAGGTCCTGGCGGCGCTGGTGCTGGTCCTGGTGGTGTCCACCGCGGTCACGGCCGTGGTCGACGCCCGCCTGACACGGGCCGCGGTGGCCGGCCAGACGCGCGACGTGGCCGACAGCAACCTGCGGGTCCTCCAGGAGGCGTTCACCGAACGTCAGCGGGAGCTGGTGCTGGCCCTTCGCAACCTCGGCAGCCGCCTGGACAGCGACGGCCTCACCGACCCCGCCCGCCGCCCGGAACTGATCGCCCGGCTGGGCGTGGAGGTCACCAACCTCGAGCTCGACCAGCTCGACGTCGTCGACGGCACGGGCGCGGCCCTCGACCCGCCGGTCAGCGTGGGCGCCCTGTCGCCCGTCCTCCCCTTCGGGCGGGGCGCGGGTTTCACCACCGAACCGACCAGCCGGCTGGTGGCCACGGTGAACGGCGTGTTCGTCCAGGCCGTCCCGGTCACCGTGGGGACCGGGCCAGACGCCCTGGTCCTGGTCGGGGGCCGGGAGTTCGGCGACAACCTGGCCTTCCGCCTGCGGCGCCAGCTGGGCGGCCTGGCCGGGGTCATCCTGGTCGTGGGCGACGCCGTGGCCGGCAGCACCCTGAGCCACCCGGTGACCGAGCCCCCGGGGCGCGACGACCGCACGGGCGAGCTGCCTGACCGGCCCCGGGTGACCCGGCTGGCGGGCGAGGACAGCCTCGTGGCCTACGTGCCCGTGGGGCGGTCCGCGGCCAGCCCCGTGGGTGGCGCCCTGGGGATCGCCCTGCCCGACCCGGCCGCCGACCTGGCCCGGGCGCTGGCCGTGCGCCGGGTGGTGGCCGGGTCGGTGATGGCCGCGCTGGCGGTGGCCCTGGGCTGGCTGCTGTTCAGGGCCATGGTCAGGCCGCTGGTCGAGCTGGCGGGCACGGCCGAGCGCATCGCCTCCGGAGAGCGGGGCCGGCCCTTCGTGGCCCGCAGCAGCGACGAGATCGGGCGGCTGGCCGTCGCCCTGGACCGCATGCGGACCGAGCTGGAGGCCAAGCTGGCTCTCGTCGAACGCCAAGCCGCCCAGTTACGCGAGAGCTCCCAGCGGGTGGTCACGGCCCAGGACGAGGAACGGCGCCGCCTGGCCCGCGACCTGCACGACGGGATCCAGCAGCAACTGTTGGTGCTGCGCATGACGGTCAACCTGGGCATCGAGGACGGGGCGGGGGCCGACGCTCTGGCCGCCGAGCTGGACCGGACGATCGAGCAGTTGCGGGAGGTCAGCCACAACCTCTACCCGGCCATCCTGCGGGACCGAGGCCTGACTGCCGCCCTGCGCAGCTACGCCAGCCGCCTTCCCCTTCCTAGCTCTCTCGACCTGTCGCCCGACCCCCTGCCGGCCCTGCCCGCCGACGTCGAGACGGCCGCCTACTTCCTGATGTTCGAGGCGGTCACCAACGCCCTGAAGCACTCGGGTGCCACTGAGCTGGCCTTGGCCCTGGACGTGTCCGAGGGCCGCCTGCGGGTATCGGTCACCGACGACGGCCGCGGCTTCGACGCCAAGAGCACCGGGCGGAACGGGGGCCTGCTCCACATGGAGGACAGGGCCCGCTCCTTCGGTGGGGACCTGCGCATCGAGTCCCGGCCCGGGCACGGGACGTCGGTGGTCGCCACGTTCCCGGTCCCGCCAGCCCCCGGGACCGAAACCTGCGCGGGAACCGTGGGCGAAACGCCCACGGTTCCCGCGCAGGTTTCGTGACGTGGGGCTGGGGCCGGGGCTTGGGGCCGGGGCCGGCCGTCAACTCGTCTGGCGCTGGAGGAAGATCAGCACGGCCGCCACCCGGTGGTTCATGTCCAGCTCCTCGTTGAGCCCCAGCTTGCGGAAGATGGCGTTGATGTGCTTTTCGACGGCCCGCTCGGTCAGCACCAGCGCCCGGGCGATGGCCGCGTTGGTGCGCCCGCCGGCCATGAGGGCCAGCACCTCGTGCTCGCGATCGGTCAGGCCGTGAAGCTTCGACCGGCTGCGCCGGCGCTGGGCCTCGAGCAGGCCGTCGACCACCTTGGGATCGAGGATGGAGCCTCCGGCAGCCACCTCCCGCAACGCCTCGGCCAGCTGCATGGGCGCCCCCAGGCGCTCCTTGAGCATGTAGGCCCGGCCGTTGGAGCCACCCTTGAGCAGTTCGAGGGCGTACTCGGGGTCGTCGAACTGCGAAAGGATCACCACTCCCATGGACGGCCACCGCTCCCGGATGGCATGGGCGGCGTCGATCCCCTCGGTCCGGTGCGTGGGCGGCATCCGCACGTCCAACAGCACGGCATCGGGCTGGGTGGCCTCCAGCACACCCATTAGCTCGTCGGCGTCGGCCGCCACACCCACCACCTCGACGCCCGGCACCGTCGACAGGGCGCTGCGGGCGCCCTCTCGCACCAGGTACCAGTCGTCGGCCACGACCACGCGCAGGGCCGGCCCGCCGTCTCCGGGGTGGGCGGCCGGTGAGCCACCGGCCTGGTCGGTAGTGGGTTCTGGGCCCGTCCCGCCATCGTAGGCCCCGGTGGTGCTAGCACCCCGGGCAGAAGACGCCGGCTGGCACCCTGTCGTTCGGGACGGCTCCACGACCAAGATGGCCACGGAGCGAGGCCCCGCGTGGAGGGGAACCGCTCCAGCCGGGGGGTTGGGAGTGGTGAGCAGTCCGTACGATCGGTCCGGACGCTCGTACCACCGACCCTGCACCGCATGCGCCGTCCATCCCCCGGGACGGCGCGCGCCTGCCGCCGCTGCGGGGTTGCCGGCCGGCGGGCGGGCGGGCGGGGTCTCCGACGGTAGGGTGGCCCCGAGGGAGAGGGGACGCTGTGAGATCTCGAGTTTTCGCGGTTGTCGTGGCCTGCGTGGCCCTGGTCCTGGGTGCGTGCGGCGGGGGCGACGGCGGGGGGAGCTCGTCGGGAGCTCCGGTTACCGACCCGGCAAGCCAGGGCTCGGGTACAGCGGGCGGGACGGGCGCTGGTGGTCAAGACGCCCTGAGCACGGCCCGCTGCGTGGAGATAGCCGTGGCCATGTCCCAGGCGGCGGCCGCGGCCGGGGCGGCCATCACGGGGGCGGACGCGGACTACACCCGCACGATCGCCCAGCTCGAGGCGTTCGCAGCGGCCGCGCCCAGCTCCATCCGCGGCGATCTCAACGTGGTCGTCGAGGGCTACTCCCGCGTGGCCCGGGTGTTCGCCGGCTCGGGCTACAACCCCGCATCTGGCCAGCCACCGTCGTCGGCCCTGCTGCGCGACCTCGAGCAGGCCACCTCGTCGCTCGACGAGCCCGCCTACCGGGCCGCGGCCGAGCGGGTCGAGAAGTGGTTCGAAGCCGGGTGCCGAGGCTGACGCGGGCTCGGTGGGCAGACGCGTCGCCGCCGCCCTCGTCGCAGTAGCGGCCGTCGAGGCGGCCCTCGTGCGCCTCGGACGGACCTACGGGTCCACCGCGGCGGAACGTACGGAGCCACTTCCAGGCGACGGGCTGGTCGGCCGACCGACGGGGGTAACAGGCCCTCGACGGCGGCCGGCGGTCACGGTTCCACTTCCGATCGCGCTGGTCGACTGCCCCGTGGTGGGTGACGGCGGCTGCCTGGCTTCTCATCGTGCCTGCCGACTTCGTGATGGCGCGGGACATGCTGGCCGGCGTTCGCCGCCGGGCCGAGGCGCTGGCCGCGGGTACGCCTATGGCGGCGGGACCGGCGGGAGCGTGAACACCTGGCCCGGGAAGATCAGGTCGGCGTTGGAACGGTCGGCCAGCAGGTGGCGGTTGACCTCGATGAGGTCGCGCCAGTAGGGGATGATCTCGGCGTCGCTCGGCGGCGTACCCCAGGCCTGGGCCAGCACTTCGTCGGCGATCGACCAGAAGCAGTCCCCCGGCCTTACCGTCCACGTCCGCTCCTGAGCGGCGGTGCCCGACGGGGCGGCGACCACCGGGCCGGCCGGGGCCGGGGACGGGACGGGGCCGGCCTCGGGGCCGGGCAGCAGGCGCATGGTGATCGTGGGCCCAGGGGTACCACCCGGGACCACCGTTGACGGTGGGCTGGTCGAGACCGTGACCTGGGCGGCAGCCGGCGGCGTGAGCAACATCGACGGGTTCACCCCCGAAGCGAGGCTTATCCCGGCCACTCCAACCAGCATCCTCCGCAGCGGGGCGACCGTGAACAGGTCGGCCAGGCCCACGAGACGCTCGGCCCGCAGGGCGCGCAGCACGAGGCCCACGGCTGCCGCCACCAGCAGGTACCAGACGGCCGCGAGGGCCAGTAGCCGTAGGAGGGCAACGGCGGCCACGACCGGATCGCGCCCCGCCACCCACTCCCCCCACCCTCGGGGGTCGAGCACCGGGGGAGGCGCCAGCTCGCCCGCACCCGCCCGCCGGAGCGCTGTCGCGCAGGCGCCGACAACGACCGTCCAGCCGAGCAGCGCCAGGCGGGGCCGGCTCATCGCCCGCTCCCGGGGGCCCTCAGGACGACCGGGACGGCACCCACACGCTCGACCACGATCTCGTTGCACCCGTCGGCATCGAGGTCGGCGGCCCGGATCGTGCTGGCCCCATCGACCCGGCCCAGCAGCGGCGCCACGCGGTCGTCACCTTCGGCCGCCCACCCGTCGAAGACGAAGACCTCGCCCGTGCTGGGCCGCAGGACGGCCAGAGACCTTGCCCCCGAACAGTTCCAGTCGCCCAGGGCGAGCAGGTCACCGGGAGCACCGACCACCCACCGCCGCTCACCGGACTCCACGAAACCGTCGCCCACCCTCAGAGCCTCCGGGCACCCGTCGCCGTCCACGTCGGCCGCCAGCGACCCCTGGACCGGCGGGCACCCGGCCGGCACACGCACCTGCTGACCCCCGGGGACGGCGCCCGCTTCTCCTGGCGACCGAGCTTCGCCGGCCGCCGGCCCCGGCCCGGCATGGCTGCCCGTACCACCGCTCCCGCCCACCGGCCCGGCTGCGACTGCCCCACCGTCGCCCGGAGCACCGGCTCCGGCGGCTCCCGCCCCCGGTGCGTCCCCGGCCGCTCCGTTCCGGGCGGCTCCGTTCCCGTGCCCCCCGGGCGTGCCACCGCTGGGCCCGGCGCCACCGGGCCCGGCGCCACCGCCGTCACTGGGCCGGGCTCCAGAGCCGTCTGGCCCCGGGGCGGCCGGGCCCTGGCCGTCGCGAGAGGAGGGGCCGGCGGCTGCCGCCGTGCCGAGCCCGCTCGCCGAGTTGGGGCTGGCCCCGCCGGTGGCGACCAACGCCCCGGCTCCGACACCCGCGGCCACCACCACTGCAGCGATTACCGGCAGGTGACGGCGTGACGGCGCTTTCCGGCGCGATTGCACCTGGTCGCGCCGCCACATCTCGAGCGGGCGCTGGCGCTGGCGGCGCTCCCGACGGCTCGAAGGCGGTGGCCCCGGTGGGCCGGACGGGCTGTCGCGGGGCAACCGTGCCCCGGGGACGGCGTCGTGCACGGCATCGGCCACGTCTCGGGCCGACGGACGGTCTTCGACCGGGGCGGCCATGGCCCGGTCGGCGATCCGGTGCAGAGCGTCGGCGTTCCCCCCGTGGGCCCGCCCCCCGGCCGCCAAGAGGGCCACGAGTACCCTGCCCAGCCCGACGACGTCGGCTGCCGGAGCAAGCACGTCGACCGGCTCCTCCGGTGTGCCGCTCCAGTGGTCGACGCCCCCGCCCCCAGCCGACCCGGCGTTCCCCAAGGCCGCCCCGCCCGCGCCCGGTCCGGCGGTGCCCGGTCCGGCGGTGCCCGGTCCGGCGGTGCCCGGGTAGGCGGTGCCCGGGTAGGCGATGCCCGGTCCGGCGGTGCCCGGGTAGGCGGTGCCCGGGTAGGCGGTGCCCGGGTAGGCGGTGCCCGGGGCGGCGCTCCCCGACCCGGCGTTCCCGAGCGCTGCGCCGCCCGTGCCCGTGCCCGTGCCGCCCGTTCCCGGGCCGCCTGTTCCCGAGCCGCCGGTGCCCGAGCCAGCGTTTCCCGGGCCGCCCGTTCCCGGGCCGCCTGTTCCCGAGCCGCCGGTGCCCGAGCCAGCGTTCCCCGAGCCGCCGGTGCCCGAGCCGCCTGTGCCCGGGCCGCCTGTTCCCGTGCCGCCCGTGCCCGAGCCAGCGTTCCCCGAGCCAGCGTTCCCTGGGCCGCCCGTGCCCGGGTAGGCAGTCCCCGGGGCGGCGGTGCCTTCGACCACGGCCGTTGGGCGGGGCGCGAGCCGTTCGCCGGTCAGGCCGCCGCGGCCCAGGCTGCACAGGACGGGGCGGCCGCCCTCGTCGAGCAGCACGTGATCGGGCTCGACCGCCCCGTGAACGATCCCCATGGCGTGGAGGTCGGCCAGGGTCGAGGCCAAGGCGGCCACCACCCCGGCCACCTCCTCCACTTCCAGGGGCCGTTCGTCCAGTCTCCGGCCCGCGACCCAGGCGGTGTGCATCACCGCCGGCGGCCCGTCGTCGAACTCCAAGAGCTCGACCAGAGCGGGGTGGCCGGCCACGTCGAGCAGGTCGGCCTCCCGCCGCAGACGAGCAGAGTCGTCGGCCGACTCCGCCCGCTTGACCGCCACCGGTCGGCCCCGACCGTCCACGCCATGCTCTACCTTCACAGTAGAGCCAGTATAGTGCTATTTCATGCTTCACACAACATTTTGTGCCTATCCGCTAATCGAACGGTGGGAGGTCACGGGGCGCGGGTGCCAGGCTGGCCACGATGTCGAGCAGGGCCCGGCGCTCGACCTCGCCGCTGGCCCGCACGTGGGTGCCGGCCACCTCGGCCCGGGCCTCGACCAGGCTCGACGACAGCCCGCCCGGTGTCTCGACCACCTCGATGGCCCGGCCCCGGTGTTCCACCGCCTCCCAGGCCAGGTTGTCGGCGATGGGCTCGGCCGTCTCATGGAGGCGCACCCGGGGCGCCCGTCCGTCCTCGCCCAGATGGACCATGACCGTGTCGCCCCGAGGTGGGCGGTCGGCGGCGGGAACGTAGAGCACGGCCATCGTCCACCCCCGGGGCACCAAGGCGGGGATGACGACCGTGAACGAGGCCCGCCGGGCTGCCTCCTCGACCGACAGGGGCCGGGGCCGGGCGAAGACCCCGCCGGGCGAGCGGGCGACCGAGCCGTCGGGCGCCTCGAACCGGAAGAGGCCGTCGTCCAAGGGCACGTCGAAGGCCGCTTCGACCGCCTCCCACAAGGCGAATACCTCCCCTGACGAGCGAGCCTCGCCCCGCAGGACCACCCCGGTGGCCCGGTCGACGGCCAGCGCCAGCTCGTCGGCGCCAAATGCGGGCTCGGCCACCAGCAGGCGGCCCGGCGCGGTCTCCGGCCGGCGTACGGCCCGCGCCCCCACGGCCGGTCGCCCGGCCACCTCCCGCGGACCGGTCACGGAGAACCGGTAGCCCCCCAGCAGGTACGAGGGGTCGAGCATCCAGTCCACCTCGTGGAGCCCTCCCCCACCACGCACCTCGGGCTCGTCCTCGTTGGTGATGGCCCCGCTCAGCTCGGTGTACGACCACCACAGCTCGCCCCGGGTCACATGCAGGCTGGCCCCGTGGGGACCGTCGGCCTCGGCCCTCGACCGCCGGCCGGGCTTGTCGACCCAGGCCCGCACCAACGACTCCCACACCGGGCTGTCGTCGCCGTGGCTCCGGCGGGAGCTCACCACCGTGGCGCCGGCGGCTCGAGACCGCTCAGCCGCCCGCTCCATGGCCCGCCCGGTGGCCTCGCTGTCGGTCCACCGCCTGACAGCCAGGCGAACCGTCGCCCATCGGTCGGGCGGCCCGTGCAACAGTTCGAGCAGGTCCCTGAGATCGCTCATACGTCCTCCCGTCCGGTCACCCCCACTACCACTGTGGCAAACCTCAGCACGACGCGGAGGGCGCTGATCTGCCGGCGCCACGCGCGTCCGGCGTCGGCCACCAGGGCGAGGCTGGTCATCGGGCGATCGTGCGGACTGGGACCCCGAGGGCACTGGCCGCGGATCGAAGGGGTGGGTTGTCGTCAGCCGCGGCAAGGCAGACCTCGGCCTCGAGGTGATGTGCTGCCGCGAGCGCCTCCAGCGACAGAAGGTTGAGGCGTGCTCGCTCGCCGACGAGTTGTCCCATCGGCCAGCCGAGGGTACGAAATGACAGCAGTTCGATCGTGGCCGGAAGCTCGATGACCGCGGCAACGGCCTGCGCAGCGAGATCCTCGTTGACCGCACCAAGCCGGCGCGACATCGAACCCACCACTGCTGGGCCCGTGAGCGCTCGGCACAGACGGTGGTACCAGAGGCCGGTCGTGGCGATGATGGCTCCGGCTGGCCGCAGGGTCTGAGGCTCGTCGTCGAGGAGGACCCGCAAGAGAAGGTGGTCGTCGACGAGAACCGTGACCATCAAGCGAGCTCGGGCTCGTCAGCAGCGATACGTGAAGCCAGCTCGGGATATCCCCCGGCGTCTTCGATCGCCGCTCTTAGGAGTGCCCTTAGCCCGCCCCGACCGGCGGGGACGATGACGAGGGCGGCACCCAGGTCCGCTATCTCGACATCGCCGCCTTCGGTCAGGTTCCATCGCCGACGCGCCTCGGCGGGGAGCGCCATCTGGCCTCGCTCTGAGACGCGGTAGTTCGACACGGTCATGGACAGATGCTCTCACAAGGCGAACGGGACGATGCACAAGGTCACCTTGTCACTGGGCGGGAGGGGCCCGCCGCCAGCCGCGAGCGTTGCTGCCAGCGGGCAATCCGACAGGAGGCGATGTCCGCCAGGGAGGGCACCCCATTGGCCGTTCCCCTCGGGGGGCACGCCCGGTGGCCGTTCCTGCTGCGGGAGCCCGGCCGTCGGTCGCCACTGGGGCCGGCCTCAGCACGACGCGCCCTCCTGCACGGGTCGCGAGGTCGTGGCCGCGTCGACGAGGGCGTCGTCGGGCCCGCCCGGCAGGGCGGGAGCGAACAGGTAGCGCACCCAGGCCGAGGCCTCGACCCGCAGCGACCACGTGCACCCGCCCGGGGGGCGCACGACCTCGGCCCGCACCTGCAGCGACCGGTAGCGCCCGGGGTCGAGGCTGGCCCGCACCCGGGCCTCGGCCACCCGTGCCACCTCGTCGTCGTGAAGCTCGACGGTCCCCCGCCCGTAGAACGCGTCGTCGGCCAACGCCTCGGTGGCCGCGTCGTTGGCCGCCGCGGCCACGGCAGCCGCCACCTCCCGTTCGCCCAGGAACGCGATCGACGAGTCGACGGCCACCGCGGCCAGCACGATCACGATCATCACCCCGGCGGGGAACAACAGCAGCACACTGCCCCGCTCCCGCCGGCGCATCAGCACCCGCCTCGTGGGACGCCGCTGCGGTAGGGGTCGACGATCTCGCCGTGGCGGGCCACCGCCCAAAAGCCGGTGCCGAACCGTCCCACGAACGGGATGGTCAGCGCGGGCACCGGGTAGCGGGCCTCGAAGCGGACCTGGGCGCAGCGGGAGAAGTCGGCCTCCAAGCTCACAAGCTGGAGCTTGTCCGGGTCGCGGCCCATACCCCGCACGGCTTCGCGCCCGGCGGCGTCGGCCCGGGCCCGGGGGTCCGAGCTCACGGGCGACTCGACGTAGGCGCGCGTCGCCTCCCGGGCGGCCGACGAGGCGGCTGCCTTGGCGTCGACCACCGCCCATGCGTTGGCCACCAGCAACGTGCCGGCCACGAAGACCAGCAGGGCGAAGGGCAGGGCCTCAGCCCCCGCCAGCTGGCCCGCCTCGTCCCGCCTCGGCCGCCGACGGCCGCTGCACGACGAGGCCGGCCCGGCCACGCCGGGCCGGCCCTGCCGGTTGCGAGCCCGGCCCCCGGCCCTGCGGCCCCAGAGCCCCGCCCGCCCGCCTGCGGGCCACAACCGGGTCACCGGAACCTCTCGACCCGCAGGCGGACGGTGCGGTCGATGTCCCCGAAGGGCAACTGGCCGCCGCCCATCGAAGGCAGGACCACCCTGGGCACCTGGCCCCGCACGCGCAGGACCACGTCGTCGTCGTTGCTGGCCGACCAGTCGAAGGTCACCTCCTGGCCGAAGCGCCCCAGGAGCTGGCGGGCGTGGTCCTCGGCCCCCGCGAAGTCGGCCGTGGCCCGGTCAGACCCGGCCACCATCCGGGCCGCGTCGTAGGCGACCGACGTCAGGACGGTCGTGGTGTAGAGGTTGAACAGCGCCTGGACCGTGAACAGCAGCGTGCCCAGGAAGACCACGAAGCCGATCCACGTCGAGATGGCCCCGCTACCGCGTTCCGATCGGCACGAGACTGCCCGGCGGCACCGAGCCGCCACCGGTCAGTTGCCGATCTTGGCGATCTGGTCGCTGGTCTGGCTGCTGGCGTCGCCCCACAGCTGCTGGATGCCGACCCACATGATGGCCCCCAGCGCGGCCATGATGAGCACGGCGATGGCCGCCGATATGACGCCCTCACCCCGCTCGTCGCGCACGGCCCGGCCGGCCTGGGCCCGCAGCCACACATAAGTGAACAGGACGGTGTCTGCCATTGCTCGCTCCTTGTTTGGTTGTTTGCGAGGACTTGGGGTCATGACTGGGAGTAGAGGCGCAGCGCCTCCATGAACGGGACGACCAGGAACAGCACACCGGGCACCAGGGCGGCCACCGTCACGGGGATCCAGACCTGCTGCGAGCGCCGTTCGATGGTCGCCACCAGGGCCCGGTGGGCGTCGCGGCGGATGGCCCGGGCCTCCTCGGACACCAGGCGCCCGAGGTCGCTGGCCTCGCGGTTGAGGGCGAGCACCGGCACCAGCCGGGCCAAGGCCTCCACGTCGGCCACCGCCGCCCACTCCCGCAGGGCCTCGACCTCCGTAAGGCCTTGGCGGATGCGCCCGCACACCCGGGCCAGGTCACGGGCCGCGACGCCGTTGCCGCGGGCGGCCAGGCGGTTGAGGGCCGCCCCCAGGGAGTAGCCAGCGGCCAGCAGCATGGCCATCTGCTCGGCCACCACCGGCAGTTCGAGGAAGAGCCGCCGCTTCCACGTCTCCGACGCCGCCGCCAGGCGCTGCTCGAGGACGAGAAAGGCCAGCAGCGGGCCGGCCAGCACCACGATGAGCCCGGCCGCCGGCGGCGGGCGCAGCACGAGGGCCAGCCCGGCGGCCGCCCCGAACCCGGCCAGGCTCCACCCCACCTGGCGCAGGCGGAAGGCGGTCACGTCCAGGGGGGAGTGAAGGCGCTCGAGGCGCACCGACAGTTCCTCGGTGACGCCCAGGGCGCGGGCCGCCCGCTCGCCGATCCCCCGGCACAGCGGGCCGATCACGTCCCGGAACGAGTCGACCGAGAGAACATGGCGACGGCCCACCGTCCGCTGGCCCCCGGGGACGTAGGGCCGTAGGCGGTCGGCCAGGCGGGGCCGGACGAACCAGCGCACCTGCGACAGCACAAGTGTCATCCCCGCCCACAGCGTGAGGCCCGAGGCCACGGCCAGCCTCACCCGAACACCCGCTCCTCGTCGGGCAGGCGCATGATCCGCCCCGACCACAGCCAGCAGCCGATGACCACCGACACCGCCAGCAGGGCGGCCATCTGGCCGGCCGGGCTACGGAAGGCGGCTCGGCCGTCGCCGATCGAGAGGCCGGCCAGGGCCATGCCTACGGGCACGATCAGCACGAACCGGCGGGCGAAGCGCACGCCCGCCTGCTGGGCCTGGGCGTCCTTGCGGCCTTGGATGTCGGCCGCCCGGTCGTCGACGAGCGCAGCCAGCCGCTTCTCCAGGTCGGTGCCACCGATCTCGTGAGCCACGAGGAGCGTCTCGCAGGCGGCGTCGGCGGTGGCGTCGGCCAGGCGGGCCTTGAGCACCTCGACGGTCCGCTCGAAGTCGGTCGTCAGCAGCCACTCGCGGTGGGCGGCTGCGAAGGCCGGCCGCATCTCCTGCGGGCCCCGCAGGCCCACCTCGAACAGGGCCTGGGGCACCGAACGCCCGAGAGACCCGGTCAGCAGGGCCATCTCCTCGATCATCCGGGGCCAGGCCTCGGCCGTCGCCTGGCGCCGCCGGCGCCGCCGGGCCCGGTAGGAGACCGCTGGGTAGGTGGCCGCGAAGCCCCCGATGGCCAGTGCCGGGAGTGCCCCGCCCAGCAGGGCGTAACCGAGGGCGGTGGCCACGACGAAGATGAGGACCACCGCCGCGAAGAACTGCGAGGGCCGCACCCCGTCGAGCCCGGCCTGGGCCAGCCACTGCTGGACGTCGGCCCGCCGCCGGGAGCGCCGCCCCAACCCCGGGGACACGCCCGCCCCTCGCCAGCCGAAGGCCACGGCCGTGTAGAGGAGGAAGACCCCGTAGGCGCCGGCCACGGCGAGGAGAAGTCGGGTCACGGCACGACCTTGCGGGGCCGGCGGCCGGCCCCCGCCCCAGGGGTCAGCGTTCGGGGCCGCTTGGCCTCGGTGTCGAGCAGCGCCCGGACCTCGTAGCCCGCGTCCTCCAGCAGGCGCCCGGCCCGGACCGGGAGGTACCCCGTCCACCGTAGGGGCTCGCCCTGGCGGGCCCGGGTGAACAGCTCGGTGGTCGTGAAGGCCACCGACTCCCGCCCGGTCTGGAGCTCCTCGACGGCCAGGATCTCGTGGACCTTCACCTCGGCCCCGGACCGGCTGCAGTGGACGACCAGGTCGACGGCCTCGCTCACCAGCGCGCTCAGGGCCGAGAGGGGTAGCTCGGTGGACGTGTCGGCCAGCTGGCATATGAACCGCAGGCGGGTGAGAGCCTGGCGGGCCGACCCGGCGTGGATGGTCGTGAACCCCTTGACCCCCGACGACAGGGTCAGAAGTAGGGGGAGGGCCTCTCGGTCTCGGACCTCGCCCACGATGGCCACGTCGGGGGCCATACGCAGGAACCCGGCCACCAGCCGGCGCAGGTCGACCTCCCGGCGGTCGGCCCGGGGCGGACGGGTCTGCATCGAAGCCACGTTGGGCAGGGGCACGTCGGCCTCGAAGACCTCCTCGGCCACCACCACCCGCAGCCCGGGGTCGAGCTCGGCCGCGCAGCACGACAGCAGGGTGGTCTTGCCCGCCCCGGGCGCCCCCGAGAACACCATCGACAGCCGGGCGCGCACGCACGCCCGCAGGAAGGCGGCCACGTGGCGGTCGAACATGCCCCGGGCCACGAGCTCGTCGAGGCTCCGGAAGGCCACGCCCGTGAACTTGCGGATGTTGACCAGCAGGTGGCCGTCGCGTCCCACGTCGCCGTGGACGATGTGCAACCGGGCCCCGGTGTCGAGCTGGGCGTCCTGGAGGCCCTCGGCCGGGTCGAGCTTGCGGTGCGAGACGGTGGCGTCGTCGAGGATCTTGGTGAGGGTGCGCACGACGTGCTCGTCGTCGTTGAAGACCTCGTCGTGGTAGCCGCTGGGCCCGACGTGGCGGCGCACGAAGATCAGGTCGGGGGCGTTGATCATGATCTCCCACACGTCGTCGTCGGCCAGGAGGGGTTCGAGGGGGCCGTAGCCGGCCAGGTTGCGGAAGGCCCGTTCGGCCACGACCTCGGGGTCGGCGAGGTCGAAGGTGTGCAGGCCCCGCTGGTAATCCGAAGACCAGCGTCGGACCTCGTCGTCGATCAGCGCCCGCAGCTTGGCCTTGCCGGCGTCGCCGGCCATCTCCAGGGAGATCTCCTTGGCCCGGGCCTGGACCCGGCGCTCGATCTCCTGGAGGGGGCTGGCCTCGCCGCCGTTCACGACCCCGCGGCCTCCGCCGTCCAGTGGCCCAGGGAGCCGGGCCTGACGGGCTCGGGCACGGTCTCGTCCGTCGCCGGCTGGGCGGCCCGGTCGACCACCGCCCGCACGGCCCCGGCCAGCGGGTGGCCCAGGGCCGATGGCAGGCGGGTGGCGTCGCGCATCGGTTCCTCGAGGCGCCGCTCGGGCAGGAACAGGGGGCTCGGTAGGCCCAACCCACCGGCAGCCATGACGACGGGCTCGCACAGCTCGGCCAGCGCGGCGGCCAGGCTCGCCCGGGAACGGCCGGAGCGGGGCGCCCGGTTGACCACCGGTAGGAGCCGGTCGGGCGCCACCCCGAACCCGAGAAGCCCGTCGAAAACCCGGACCATGGCGTGGAGGCCCTTCATGGTCGGCAGACCCACGACCACCACGACCTGCGCCCGCTCGGCCGCCGTGCGGGCCATCACGTGCCGCTCCTCCACGTCGAGCGACCCGCCGTCGTCCTCCCCCTCGACGTCGGGGTCGACGTCGCACACGACCACCCGGAAGGTGCGCTCCAGCGAGTCGAAGGCGGCCACGAAGGCCTGGGGCCGCAGCGTGGCCCAGTGCCGGGCCCGGCGCAGGCCGAGCAGGAGCTGGTAAGGACGCCCCGGGGGCTCGGTCAGCAGCCCTCTCACCTCGTCGGCCGCGGGCAGACCGGCCCGGTGGGCCTCGACCAGCTCCTGGACGCCGGGCCCGAGGTCGCCGACGTCGTGGAGCATGGCCAGCTCGGCGTGAAGGCGCAGGTCGGCGAGCACGACCATGCCGGCCTGGCGTACGTCGTCGCCCATGGCCTGGGCCAGGGCCATGGCCGCGGTGGAGGCCCCCGTGCCGCCAGGGCCGGTCACGGCTACCACGGTGCCCCGCCACCCGGTGGGCACGGCCCGGCCCGCCAGGTCGTCGGCCCGTGCGTGGCTGCGCTGGACCACACGGGCGTGCGACGTGAGCGCGTGGAGCAGGTCGTCGCGCCCGAAGTCGGCCGGCAGGACGCGGGCCACGCCCAGGGCCGCCCAGTCGCGGCTCACCCGGCGGTCGTCGACCACGAGCACGGCGCACCCGGCGGCCGCCGCCCGCGAGAGCAGGTCGCGGTCGACCACGGGCAGGCTGGCGTCGGCCACCAGGGCCGAGAAGGGCCGGCCCGAGGCGAGCCGGGCGCCCACCTCCTCGGCCGAGAGGCACTTGACGAACTCGGCGGGCAGTGCCCCCGAGTTGGCCCACGCCCCCACCGAACGGAACCAGTTGGCCCGGGCCGGGGCCAGGCCCAGGACGACGAACCGCTCGCCTGCCATCAGGGCCGCCCCGCCGATGTCGCCGCCGATGTCCCCGCCGATGTCCCCGCCGATGTCGCCGCCGATGTCCCCGCAGGCGGCGGTGGGGGCGCGGGTTGGCGGAAGGCCGCCCCCCCGCCGTCGACCGGGGCGGACCCCGTGGCACGGACGACCGTCAGCTTGGCCAGCTGGAGAGCGTGGGCCAGGGCCACCGCATCGGCAGCATCGTCGACGGCCACGGTGACGGCCGTGTCTGCTTGCTCGCCCACCCGGTCGCGGCCTCGGTCGAGGGCGACGACCAGCGCCTGGTGCAGCACGACGGTGGTGAAGGCGTCGGCCCCCGAACCGTAGGTGGCCAGCACGTCGACCCGCTCGCCGTGCTCGAGGGTGGGCGCCAGCGTGGAACGCGGCACCGAGAACGTCACCTCCCGGGAGGACGGACCGCTGGGCTTGGCCACCACGGAACTGGACTGCACGAGGTCGCCGGCGGCCAGCGGGGCCACCGTGGTCGCCCCTTCGAGGACTGCGGGGTCGGTGAACACCCGCTCGCTGTGGCCCGGAGGAAGCTCCATGGTCGCTCGCACCAGGTCGCCGGCGGTCAGGCGAGCGCCCGGCGGCAGATCGTGGCGGGCGACCACATAAGACGCAGTGGGGCCCTCGTCGGTGCGGGTCGAGGCGTAGAACAGCCCGACCACCGAGGCGGCCACCAGCAGGCCACCGAGAACGGCACGGCCTCCGGGCAGAGGGCGCCGGCGGTCCCCGCCCCGCCGCCGGGCGGCGCCCGCGGCCATCGCTGGCGAGCGGGCACGGCCGTTGTGCCGTTCGTTGCCCGCCCTCACCGCCGCTCCCGCCTCCGCCATCCGCTCCCGCCCCTTTCCGCCTCTCCACCGGTCCACACCCACTGTATGAGATGCCATCAGACGTGTTCAAGAGGTAACCCGTACTTTTTTCGGCGCTCGCGACTACCCGGTCCAGGGCCACGCAGGTGGGCGGCTGCGCGAAACTGGCCGCTCATGCCCCGCCTCCTGGACACCACAGCCGCCTTCGAGGCGTTCGCCCGCAAGGCCGCCATCGAGACCCCTTACATGCGTGAGGGCCTGTGGGTCGACAAGTACGAGGGGGCTCACCCCGAGGTCTTCGAGGCCTTTTACGCGACCCACGGCTCACCTTCGGGGCGGGCCGCCGTCGTGCGTGAGCTGTCACGCGTGCGCGCCCGGGCCGAGGAAGCGGCCGGCGTCGTGCGCAGGGCGGTGGCCGACACCGAGAAGATCCTGCCCGGCCTGCTCGACCGCCCCGAGGTGCCGTCACCACTGCACGTCCTCATGGTCGGCACGCTTACGACCAACGCAGCCGTGGGGCGTATCGGTGACGACATCGCCGTCTTCCACTGCCTGGAATGGTTCCAGTCGGCCGAGGGCACCCAGGTGCTGGTGGCCCACGAGACGACCCACGCCTGGCACGAGCTGGCCCTGGGCACCAGCCCGCCCGAGAACGACGCCGCCTGGATGGCCTTCTCCGAGGGCATCGCCATCGCCGCCAGCCGGGCCGTCTACCCCGGCCGGCCCGAGCTCGACTACTTCTGGTACGGCCACCCCGACGTCGAGACGTGGCTTAGCTGGTGCACCGAACACCGCCAGAGCCTGCTCGACCACTTCCGGGCCTCGATCGACGCACCCGACACGACCGAGACCTACTTCGGGGGCGGCATGATCGAAGGCCAGTGGCGGGTGGGCTTCTACCTGGCCGACGAGCTGGTCAAGGAGCTGGGCTTGTCGCTCCCCCAGCTCGTGGCCATGAACGTCACCGAGGGCCGCACCGCCATCCGGGCCGCCCTGGGCCTCGGCCCCCCCGAGCCCCGGCCCTCACCCCACTAGCCGACCGGCCTGGCCATCCCGGCCCTGGCCCACCCCGAGGCCCGGCTCGATCCTGGTCACCCGCCCGATGCCCTACCGCCGGCTCGGGAGAGGACCCCAAGAAAGGGCCTCGGGGAGGGGACGCCGCGACAGGCTCACTCGATCTCGGCGGCTGCCCCGGCCTGCTGCCACTCGATGCGGGGCGCGTCGGGCCACAACCGCTCCAGTTCGTAGTAGCGGCGGGTCTCATCGAGGAACACGTGGACGGCGAAGTCACCGAAGTCGAGCACGGCCCACTCGGCGTGCTCGCGGCCTTCGACGCGCAGGGGCGGCCCGCCGCCGGCCTCCTTCACCTTGGCCTCGACCTCCTCGGCGATGGTCTTCACCTGCCGGTGGTTGCGGCCGCTGGTCAGCACGAAGGCGTCACAGATGGCCAGGACGGGCCCGATCTCGATGACGACGGTGTCCTCCCCCCCTTTGGCGTCGGCGGCGCGGGCTGCCACGCGGGCCAGGTGGCGGACTTGTTCCAGGTCGCGTTCAGTCTGGGTGGACGTGGGATCCCTCCGGTTGGTCGCACAAGGGGACGGCTCGACCGGTCACCAGCGCCCGCAGGGGGTGCGATCGGCGACGGGGAGCTTCATCTGCCTCCAGCGTACAGACCGCGGGCCGAGATGTAGGCGATCACCGGCGCGGGCACGAGCCAGTCCAGGGGCAGGCCGGCCGCGGCTCGCCTACGCAGGTCGGACCCCGACACTTCGAGGTGGGGGATGGCCACCCGGCGCGTCCGCCACCCCGGGCCCAGGTCGGCGATGGCAGCCCCCGGCCTGTCGACCACGGCCAGCGTGGCCAGGCGCCGTACATCCTCGGGACGTTCCCAAGTGCCGAGGTCGGCGGCTACGTCGGACCCCACGACCAGGAACAGCTCGGCCCCGGGACGGGCGGTGGCCAGCGCCTCCAGCGTGTCGGCCGTGTAGGAGACGCCGCCCCGGTCGATCTCGAGGCGGCTGGCCTCCAGGCCGTCGTGGCCGGCCACCGCGGCCTCGACCATGGCGAAGCGGTCCTCGGCCGGGGTCACCCGCCGGTCGCTCTTCTGCCATGGGTCGTGGGCCACGACCATGAGCACCCGGTCGAGGCCGAGGGCATGACGGGCGTTCACGGCCGCCACCAGGTGCCCCACGTGCACCGGGTCGAACGTGCCCCCGAAGACCCCCACCCGCTCCACCAGGGCGAGCATATGGGCCGGCCACCGCTAAACCGGGCTCCGTGGGGCGGCCAGGCCGCTACCGTCTAGTGAGCACTTATGAGCACCTCCCCAACCTCGACCGTCCCGCCTGAGCCGTGGACCCCGCGCACCTGGAGGGCCAGTCCCGCCCTCCAGCAGCCGGAATGGCCCGACCCGGGCGCCCTAGAGGACGTGCTCGCCCGCCTCGGGTCCCTGCCTCCGCTGGTGTTCGCGGGCGAGATGCGCAACCTCACGGCGGCCCTCGCCCAGGTGAGCGAAGGTAAGGCCTTCGTCCTCCAGGCCGGGGACTGTGCCGAGTCGTTCGACTTCTCGGCCGACGCCATCCGCGACAAGCTCAAGGTCATCCTCCAGATGGCCGTCGTGCTCACCTACGGCGCGGGCGTGCCGGTGGTGAAGATGGGGCGCATCGCCGGCCAGTTCGCCAAGCCCCGCTCGTCGCCCACCGAGGACGTGGGCAACGGCCTCGTCCTGCCCGCCTTCCGGGGGCCCATGGTCAACGACGACGCCCCGACGGCCGAGGCCCGGGTGGCCAACCCCGAGCGCCTGCTGCAGGCCTACCACCAGTCGGCGTCGACCATGAACCTGCTACGGGCCTTCACCAAGGGCGGCTTCGCCGACCTGCGCGAAGTCCACACGTGGAACCAGCAGTTCGTGCGCTCCAGTCCCCAGGGCACCCGCTACGAGCACACGGCCGCCGACATCGACCGGGCGCTGCGCTTCATGGCCGCCTGCGGGATCGACCTGGGGACCGAGGCCATCCTGCATGAAGTCGACTTCTGGACGTGCCACGAGGCCCTTCTGCTGGGCTACGAGGAGGCCCTCACGCGCGAGGAGTCGCTAACCGGCCGGTGGTACGACTGCTCGGCCCACCTACTGTGGATCGGGGACCGGACCCGCCAGCTCGACGGGGCCCACGTGGCCTTCCTGACCGGTGTGGAGAACCCGGTGGCGGTCAAGCTCGGGCCCAGCACCACCGCCGATGAGGCCGTCGGCCTGTGTCAGCGCCTCAACCCCCACCGGGTACCGGGACGGCTCACCCTGATCGCACGCATGGGCGCGACCCGGGTGGCAGACCTCCTGCCCCCTCTGCTGCGGGCCGTGCGCGACAGCGGGCACCCGGTCGTGTGGATGTGCGACCCCATGCACGGCAACACCTACTTGTCGCCCACCGGCCGCAAGACGCGCAGCTTCGACGACGTGCTGGGCGAGGTACGCGGCTTTTTTTCAGCCTGCCGGGCCGAGGACGTCTGGCCAGGCGGGATCCACGTGGAGCTGACCGGCGAGGACGTGACCGAGTGCGTCGGCGGCTCCGACGCGGTGCTCGACAGCCAGTTGCCGGACCGCTACCTGACCACGTGCGACCCCCGGCTCAATGCCCGCCAGTCCCTCGACCTCGCCTTCGGGGTGGCGGAGCTTCTCCGCAACTAGCTAGCTCGATGACCGGCCGTCCCCCCACCGCCGGTCATTGAGTAAAAATGAACCTCTCCGGTACATTTCTGCTCAATGCCAATCAGCCCCAGTAGGCGGCTGACCTCTGAACCCTCCCTAAGCGGCCGACCGCCCCGTTGGCCGCGACCCGGCTCTACCAGGGGGCTCGTCAAGGGGAGGTCGGCCGACCTCCTGGCCCTGGCCCTCCCTGCGGTGGCCGCCACCGCGTTGGCCCTGGCTATCTCTCGACGCGGCGTCTACACGAGCCCCGACGCCCTGGCTTACCTGGGCACGGCCGCCAACCTGGCCGGCGGCGACGGCTTCACCCCGCCCCCCGGGTCTCCTCCGGTGGCCAACTTCCCGCCCCTGTTCACCCTGTTGGTCGCCGCCTTCAGCTCGCTCGGCCCCAGCCCGTTCACGGTCGTCCAGGTCCTCAACCCCGTCCTCGGAGGCCTGGTGGTACTGGCCGTGGGTGTGGGCGTCCACCGGCTGACGCGGGCCCTGGGGCTGGCCGTGGCCGCCCAGGTCCTGGTGGCGGCCGGGCTCGACTTCCTGGCCTTCACAACCTCGGGACTGAGCGAGCCCCTGTTCGTGTTGCTGGCGGTCCTGACAGCCGCCGCCCTGGCCACCGCGAGTTCCCCGGCCCGGACGGGACAGCGATCCGCCCTCCTGGCCGTGGCCGCCCTCCTGGCCGGCGCCGCCTGCCTCACCCGCTACGTGGGCATAGCCCTGGTCGCGGGCGGCGCCTTGGCCCTCATGGTCGCGCGCCACCCCGGTCGCCGTCCTAGGCCCGCGGAGCCGGCGGGGGACGAGTCGGCGGTGGGCGGGCCAGCCGATGGCGGGGCGGTGGGCGGGCCAGCCGATGGCGGGGCGGCGTCAGGGCCGGCCGATGGCGGGGCGGCGTCAGGGCCGGCCGATGGCGGGGCGGCGTCAGGGCCGGCCGATGGCGGGGCGGCGTCAGGGCCGGCCGATGGCGGGGCGGCGTCAGGAGCGGCGGAAGGTGCCGAACCAACGGCCCGGCTGACGTTGCGGGCCCGGCTACTGGGGGCGGCCGCCTTCGCGGCCATCGCCCTGGCGCCCCTGGCGGGATGGCTGGCGTGGGCTGGGGGCACCGGCGGCCAGGTCGTCAACCGGACGGCCGGCTGGCACCCGCCGGGGCTCGACTGGTTCGCGGCCGGGGCCCGGACGGCGTCCGCCTGGTTCGTGCCCGCCGAGGTCCCCGAGGTGGCCCGCCTGGCCGGGGCCGTCCTGATCGTCACCGCCCTGGCCGTCGCCGCCGTGCGGGCCGGCGTCCGGGACCGGAACGGGCCGGGACGCCCGGCGCAGGCCCCACCCCACGAAACCTGCGCGGGAACCGTGGGCGTTTCACCCACGGTTCCCGCGCAGGTTTCGGTGGTCGTGGCCCTCACGGCCGTCCTCGCCGCTGCCTACGTCGGGGTACTGGTGGCCAACCGGGCGGTGTTCGAGGTGACGGGACGGCTCGACCAGCGGTTCCTGTTCCCGGTGCACATGGCTGCCGTCGTGATGGCCGCCCTGGCCCTGAGCCGAACGGCGGGGGCCCGGCTGGCCCGGGCCGCCCTCGTAGTGGTCGTCGCCGGCCAGGTGGCCTCGGGCGCGGCCTGGTCGTGGGACGCCCTGCGCGACCCCGAGGTCCGGCCCGGCGGGTTCACGTCGCCCGCCTTCGCCTCGTCGGCCGGGACCGAGGCCGTCCGCGCCCTGTCGCTGTCCCAGCCCGTCTACACCAACCAGGTCGACGCCCTCTGGCACCACACCGGGCGGGTGGCCACCCTCCTGCCCGAGAAGTCCGACTTCTACTCGGGCCGCCCCAACCCCAGGTACGAAGCCGAGTTGGCGGCCATGGCCCAGAGGCTGCACGCCGGTGGGCTGGTCGTCTACTTCACGCGACCGCCGTCGCGGCTGGTGGCGCTCCCGACCCCGCAGGAACTGGCGGACGCTCTGGGCCTGGTGCTCGTCGACCAGGACGCGGTCGGCGCCGTCTACCGCGCGCCCACGCCGGCCAGTCGACCAGGACCAGGGGGGTGACGGCCGCCCACGCCCAGTAGTCGAGGCCCAGGAGCAACCACGTGGCCGAGTGCAACGCCACGGCCCCCACCGCGTACCCGGGGCGGAGCCGGGCCCATACCAGGGCGAGCGGGAAGGTCACCTCCAGCGCCAGCACGAGCCCGGCCACCACGACGGGCACGACGGGCAGGCCAGCCACCGCCTCGGGCAGCCACGGGAACGCGACCCGGCCGCTGCGGGCGGCCACGGCCAGCACGTTGGACAGGTTGTCGCTCACCACCCATGCCGGGCCCGACTCGACCAGCTTGTGGAACCCGGCGAAGAAGTAAGCCCCGGCCACCACGACCATCGACGTCCGCAGCGGCCAGCCGTAGCGGGTCGAGGGCCGGCGGTCGGAGGACCGGGCCACCAGCGGGGCCACGAGCAGGGGTACGGTCGCCAGCAGGAGCAAGGCGTCGTTGTGCATGACCTTGCCCCGGCTGCCCCGCAGCCCGGCCAGCACCAGCAGGCACAGCCACGCCACCACCAGCCCCGCCCGGCGGGACCGGCCCCGCCCCACGACGGCCACGACGGCCCCCACCGTGCCCACCACCTGGAGGGCCGCGATGGCCTCGACCCCGGGCATGGCGTCCAAGGCCCTGAGGAACCACACGGGCCGGAACAGGGCCGCCGGTTGACCGGCCAGCTCCCGGTAGGGACCGAGAGCGACCCGGAGGCCGATCACCACCGCCAGCGCGACTTGCACCAGGACCAGGCGGCGGGGCGTCTCTGCCCCGAACAACCATCGCTCGGCCCGCCTCACCCCTAGGCCCTACCGCACTCGGACCGGGCAGGTGAAGCGCAGCTCTCTGGACCACGGACCGGAGCCAGCCACGGGGCCCTCCACTGCGTAGACCCGCACCTCGGCGGCCTCCAGCCCGGCGGACGTGGCCGCTTCGGCCCACGCCTCGCACGTCGCCCGGCGTTCGGCCAGAGGGAGCCCTGCCAACCCGGCAGCCACGTGGGGAGCGCCCCGTAAACCCGCGCCCAGGTCCCCGAAGGGCACCGGCCGCTCAGCGCCCGCCCGGTCGACCGCGACCACCTCCCAACCATGGGCCCGGTCGGTGCGGACGTGGCTGAACAGGTGCCAACCGCTCAGCGGCCACAGGACCGTCCCCGTCAGCCCACAGAACACGAACAGGACCAGGAACGACCGCACGAACGAGCGGGCCACCCTGCCCGGCCCAACCACCGCCAACGGCCCTTCGGCACCCGCAGGCCCCACCAGCCCGGTCCCCGCCGGCCCGGTCCCCGCCGGCCCGGTCCCCGCCGGCCCGGTCCTCGCCGGTGCCGTCCCGCCCCCGCTGGCCACGTCAGGTCCTGACCTGGCCGTCCCCGGTCACCACGTACTTCACGGTGGTCAGCTCACGCAGGCCCATGGGACCGCGGGCGTGCAGCTTCTGGGTGCTGATGCCGATCTCGGCCCCGAAGCCGAACTGCTCGCCGTCGGTGAAGCGGGTGGAGGCGTTGACCATGACGGCGGCGGCGTCCACCTCGCGGGCGAAGCGGCGGGCGGCGTCGAGGTCTCGGGTGCAGATGGCCTCGGTGTGGCCCGACCCGTAGCGGTTCACGTGGTCGATGGCGGCGTCGAGCGAACCGACCACCGCCACCGACATCTTCAGGTCGAGGAACTCGGTGGCGAAGTCCTCCTCGGTCGCCCTCCCGATGGACGCCACCAGGGCCCGGGCCTGGTCGTCGCCCACCAGTTCCACGCCCTCGAGGGCGGTCGCTGCCCGGGGCAGGAACTCGGCGGCCACCGCCTCGTGCACGACCAGCGACTCGGCCGCGTTGCAGACCGACGGCCGCTGCGTCTTGGCGTTGACCACGATGGCCAGGGCCTCGTCCAGGTCGGCCGACTCGTCCACGTAGACGTGGCAGTTGCCGTCGCCGTCGATCACGTAGGGAACGGTGGCGTTGTCGAGGATGCTGGCGATCAGCGACGGGCCGCCCCGGGGGACCAGGCAGTCGACGTAGCCCCGCAGCCGCATGAACTCGACGGCCGCCTCCCGGCTGGTGTCCTCCACGAGCACCACCGAGTCCTCGGGCAGGCCCGCCTTGGCTACGCCCTCCCGCAGGACGGCGGCGATGGCGACGTTGGACGAGATGGCGCCCGACGAGCCCCGCAGCAGGGCGGCGTTGCCCGACTTGAGGCACAGGCCGAAGGCGTCGCTGGTCACGTTGGGACGGTTCTCGTAGATGATGGCGACCACCCCGAGGGGCACGCGTACCTTCTCGATGAGCAGGCCGTTGGGCCTCGTCCAGCCCCCGACGACCTCGCCCACGGGGTCGGCCAAGGCGGCCACCTGGCGGAGCCCGGCGGCCATCGACTCCACCCGGGCCGGGTTGAGCCGAAGCCGGTCGACGACCGTGGGCGACACCCCGGCCGTCTCGGCCGCCGCGATATCGGCGGCATTGGCCTCCAGGATGTCGGCCGACCGCTGGCAGAGCAGGTCGGCGGCCGCATGGAGGGCAGCGTCCTTGGCGCCCGTCGACGCCTTGGCCAGGGCGCGGGAGGCGGCTTTGGCCCGCCGCCCCAGTTCCTGCATGGGCGAGCTCGTCATGGGCTCAGGGTAGGCGCCGGCCGCCACCAGAGGGTGAAGCGCTGAAGGGCTACGAAGCCCATGCGTTCATAGACGGGCCGGCCGTCGTCGCTGGCCAGGAGCACGGCGGGCAGACCGGGAGCGCATGACGCGGCCACCTCGGTAATGGCCCGCCCGTAGCCCCGGCCCCGGGCCTCGGGCAGGACCGCCACCCACTCCACCTCGACGACCCCATGGGCCACGTTCGCCCCCGAGACAGCCACCGGGCGGGCCCCGCCCCCGGGCTGTTCCTCGTAGCCCGTCCACAGACGCACCTGGCCCCCGAGCAGGCGCGGGTCGACGATGGCACCGGCCGGGGGCATGGGGTAACCCTCGACCAGCACCCGGTCGAAGTCCTCCAGGTTCGACGCGGCGGTCACCTCGTGCACCCGCAGAGCGGGTGGCGGTGCCGGCGCCCGCGGGGGTGGGCCCAGGCGGGCCATGAACGGTGGGTGGCCCACCAGCTCCAGGCCGTGGCCCGACAGGTCGGGCGTGGGCCATGGCGAGACCAGCACCCAGGTGCGCTCGTCGGGGAAGAACCGGGACCCGCTGTCGACCACCTCGTCGATCGCGTCGCCGATGGGCGGCTGGAGCAGGGTGACGGCGTTGTCGAACACGAAGGCCGAGCCCGGGTCGGCGAAGGCGGCCGCGTCCGTGCGCTGGCGGCGCCCGCCCCGGGCGTCGGCCATAGCCTCCAGGCGGGAGGCGAAGGCGTACACGAACCGGCGCAGGAGGGTGTCGTCGATGCTCGTGGCGGGCTCCCAGCCCGTGGTCAGCCCCAAGCGCCCGTCCCTCCCACGCCCCAGAGCATCGCGCCCATCGCCAGCTGGATGCCGGGCGTAGCTTGACGACATGGGCCGGGGGGCGAGGGCGGAACGCGGGAGAGAGGCGGTCGAGAGCGGAGGGGCCATCCGGCGCCTGGCCGTGGCCCAGGCGGCCCACGCCGCCGGCGACGCGATGGTGGCCGTGGCCCTGGCCGACACCCTGTTCTTCGCGGTGCCCGTGGGCCAGGCCCGCGACAAGGTCGCCCTCTACCTGGTGCTGACCATGGCGCCCTTCGCCGTCCTGTCCCCGCTCGTGGGCCCGCTGCTCGACCGCTGGCGGGACTCCTACCGGTGGGCGATCGTGGTGGCGGGAGCGGCACGGGTCGGCCTGGCCGTGCTGCTCAGCACCCGCACGGGCGGGCTCAGCCTCTACCCGCTGGCCTTCGGCCTGCTGGTGATGTCGAGGGCGCACGGGGTCAGCCGCAGTGCCTTGGTCCCCGAGGTGTTGCCCCCCGAGCGCAGCGTGATGTGGGGCAACGCCTGGCTGGCGGTCGTCTCCGTGGCCGGAGGCGCGGCCGGGGCGGGGGTGGCGGCCGGGCTCAACGTCCTGAGCGGCGCCCGCCTCAGCCTCCTGGTCGCCGCCCTGGTCTTCGGGGCCTTGGCGGTGACGGCCGTGCGGCTGCCACCGGCGCGTCCCGACAGGGAGGTGAGCCGCGACAAGGACTACCGGGCACTGCTCAGTTCCCGGTTGCTGGCCGGCGGGGTGGCCATGGCCACCAGCCGGGGAGCCGTGGGCTTCCTCACCTTCCTGTTGGCCTTCGTCCTGCGGGCCGAAGGCGAGGGCGTGAGAAGCCTGGCCCTGGTCGTGGCGGCCGCCGGGGTGGGAGGCTTCGCGGGCTCCGTCCTGGCCCCTGCGCTACGGGCGGTGATGCGCGAGCCCGTCCTGCTGCTGACCAGCCTGGCCGCCATGGCCGTCACCGCCTGGTGGGCCGCGGGGTCCTTCAGTGTCACATCGGCGGCCGTGGTGGCCGCCACCGTGGGCGCCGGCACCGGTGCCGGGCGGCTGGCTTTCGACAGCCTCCTGCAGCGGGAGGCTCCCGGCCATGTCCGGGGCCGCACCTTCTCCCGCTACGAGACCATCTTCCAGCTGTGGTGGGTGGGTGGGGCGGCCGTGGCCACCGTCGTGCCCTTCCGGGCAGGGACGGGCCTGCGGGCCCTGGCCGCCCTGTGCGCCGCCGGCCTGGTGGTCTCGGCCCGGGGCCTGCTGCGCCGGCCCCCGAGGCAACCGGACTGAGAGCGTCCGTTGCTCTACCCTTCGACCGTGGCCCCCGACGACGACTGCCTCGTCACAACCGTGAGCGGCCGCCGCTGATGAACGACCGCACGCCGGCCGTGGCCAAGGCCGCCCTGTCCCCCGCCGGGCTGGCCGTAGCAGTCGCTGGGGGGGCGGTCGGTGTGCTGGCCGGTGGGGGCGTCCTGGGCGGCGTGCTGCTGGCTGTGATGGCGTGGGGCGGCTGGGTGGCCTTCACGTTCGCCCGCCGGCCCCGGGCGGAGCGCATCGACCCGTTCACCATCCAGGAACCCTGGCGCCAACTGGTCAACAAGGCCCAGTGGACGGCCCGGCGCTTCGCCGAGGCGGTGGGCCGGACCAAGGCCGGCCCCCTGCGGGAACGCCTGGAGGAGGTGCAGGACCGGGTCGACGCGGCCGTGCGGGAGGCCTGGGAGGTGGCCAAGCGGGGCCACTCGATCGACAAGGCGGCGCGGGCCATCGACCTTTCCTCGGTGCGGGCCCAGTTGGCGGCGGCCGAGCAGGCGGGCGCAGGCCCCGACCAGGAGGCCATCGTGCGCTCGCTGCGCAGCCAGGTCGAGTCGGCCGAACGACTGGCGGCGGTAGCCGAAGACGCACGTACCCGCCTCGAGCGGCTCAACGCCGAGCTCGACGAATCGGTGGCCCGGGCCGTCGAACTGTCGGTCTCGGGCGCCCACGACGGCGCGCTGGCGCCCCTCGGCACCGATGTGGAGGGCGTGGTCCACGAGCTCGAGGCCCTGCGCCAGGCCCTGGAGGAGACCGGCCGGCCTTGACCCGCCGGTGACCCGCGGGCGACCGGCGGGGCCCGCTATTGGTCGGACTTCAGCTCGGCCACCAGCGAGGCCACGACGTCGGTGAGGTCGCCGCCGGCGTCGACCACGGCCCGCTGGCGGGAGTAGCTGGGGCCCCGGTCGAGCACCTCGTGCAGGCCCGCCAGCTCGTCGCTGCACCCCAGCTCGGCGGCCACCGGGGCGAGCTGGTCGAGCAGTTCGGCCACGGCGTCGGGCAGGGCCACCTGGCGACCGGTCTCGTCGGCGATGACCATGGCCGCTGTCCCGTGGCGGGCCGCCCGCCACTTGTTCTGGCGCACCGTCCACTGCTTGGGCACCCACAGGGGGACACCGGCGTCGAGGCGCCGGTCGACCCAGTGGACCAGGCACTGGGCCAGAGCGGCCAGCCCGGCCACCTCTCTCAGCGTGGAAACCCCGTCGCAGATGCGAAGCTCGACGGTGCCGAAGTCGGGGTGGGGGCGGATGTCCCACCACACCTCGCGGATCGTCGAGATGGCCCCGGCGCTGATGAGCGTGGCCATGAAGTTCTCGAACTCCCCCCAGCCGGCCAGCACGTAGGGCAGGCCGGCCGTGGGCAGGTTCTCGAACACCGGGCTACGGCTCGACGCCATGCCCGTGTCCCGGCCCTCCCAGAACGGGCTGGACGCCGACAGGGCGAGGAAGTGGGGGATGTAGCCCCGCAGGACGTTGGCGATGGCGATGGCCTTCTCCCCCGAGCGCACACCCACGTGGAAGTGGACGCCGAAGATCTGCAGGCGCCGGGCCACCCACGCCATCTCGTCGACCAGGGCCTCGTAGCGGGGGTTGGGGCTGACCCGGGCGTCGTGCCAGCTGGAGAAGGGGTGGGTGCCGGCCGACAGGACGTCGACCCCCCGGCGGTCGCAGGCGGCGGTCACCTCGGCCAGGGTGGCGGCCAGGTCGGCGCGCGCCTCGCCGGCCGTCTCGCAGATGCCGGTGACGATCTCGATGCAGCACTCGAACAGCTCGTGCTTGGCCTTGGGGTGCTCCCCCTGGGGATGGGGCCCGCCCAGTTCGGCCAGGACCGCCGAGGCAACGCTGGCCAGCGCGCCCGTGGCCCGGTCCACGAGCTGGAGCTCGACCTCCACCCCCAGGGTGCACCTGGGCGACGCCTTGAACTCGATGTTCACTGTCGTGTCGTTCCCCTCGCCTGGGCCGTCGAACCGCGGCGCCGCCTCCCGACGCCGTAGCATCGCAGGCATGCTCAAGCTGATCCAGAAGTGGTGGAAGTACCTGACCGCCAAGCTCACCGGGTCGTTCAACGAGCGGGCCGACCCCAAGGTGCAGCTGGAGCAGGCGATCACCGAGGCCCAAGACCAGCACCGGCGGCTGGTCGAGCAGGCGGCCAACGTCATCGCCAACCAGAAGCAGACTGAGATGCGCCTCAACCGGGCCATGGAGGAGATGGAGAAGCTCACCGGGCTGGCCCGCCAGGCCGTGCGCATGGCCGACGACGCGGCCAAGGCGGGCGACGCCCGCAAGGCCACCGAGTACACGTCGTCGGCCGAGTCGTTCGCCAACCGGCTCATCGCCATCGAGCAGGACGTGGAGAACCTCAAGACCCTCCACCTCCAGGCCACCCAGGCGTCCGACCAGGCCAAGGCGGCCGTGCAGCAGAACTCCACCACCCTGCAGCGGCGCCTCTCCGAGCGCCAGAAGCTGCTCAGCCAGCTCGACCAGGCCAAGATGCAGGAGCAGGTCAACGCGGCCATGACCACCCTCACCCAGTCGGTCGGCCAGGATGTGCCCACCCTCGACGAGGTGCGCGAGAAGATCGAGGCCCGCTACGCCAAGGCCATGGGTTCGGCCGAGCTCACCGGCCAGTCGGTCGAGAACCGCATGCTCGAGGTCGAGCAGGCGGCCATGAGCAGCGAGGCCCAGAGCCGCCTCGACACCATCCGCGCCCAGCTCGGCATCGCCCCCGCAACCGCGCCCGCCCCCGAGCCCGCGGCCGCGGTCGACGCCGGTACCGAAGACGCCCCGGGCACGACCGGCTCCACCACCTGACGCACGACGGGTAGTGCTTGACCGTGGAGGCACTAGCAGGGCCGCCGCGCCAGCCGTGCCTGCCGCGTCGGTTATAGGGCTCAGCCGAAGGTGACGAGGTCGTCGCGATGGACGACCTCGTGGGGCATTCCGTCGGGCAGGTCGGCGGTACGGCGGCCGGCCACGGCCCGTAGCTGGTCGGAGCCGACGGCCACCATCCCCTTGGCGAAGACCTGGCCGGTGGGGTCGGCGATCTCGACGGCCGCCTCGGGGTCGAAGCGGCCGTCGACCGCCACCACCCCGGCGGCCAGCAGCGAGCGCCGGCCGTCGAGGAGGGCAGCCCGGGCCCCGGCGTCGACCGTGATCGTGCCCGAGGCCTTCACGGCGAACGCGATCCACAGCTTGCGGGCCGCCAGCCTGCGCTCCCGGGGCCGCACCACGGTGCCGACGCCCGCCTCCCCGTCGACGGCCCCGGCCAGGACCCCGGGCCGGCCGGCGGCCGCGATCACGACCCGTACGCCCGACCACGACGCCACCTTGGCGGCCGCCAGCTTGGAGGCCATGCCCCCGCTCCCCCGCACGGTCCCCGCGCCCGCCCCGACCCTCTCCATCTCCCTGTCGATCTCGACGATCTCCTCGATGAGCGAACCGTCCGAGCGCAGGCGGGGGTCGGCCGACAGCAGGCCGGGGGTGTCGGTGAGCAGCACCAGCAGGTCGGCCGAGACCAGGTTGGACACCAGGGCGGCCAGCAGGTCGTTGTCCCCGAAGCGGATCTCGTCGTTGGCCACGGCGTCGTTCTCGTTGACCACGGGCACCACGCCCAGCTGGGCCAGGCGCAGCAGCGTCTCTTGGGCGTGCACGTACTGGTCGCGGTGCACGAAGTCGAGGGGGGCCAGCAGCACCTGGCCGCCGATGAGGCCGTGGCGGGCCATCGTGTCGTCGTAGACCCGCATGAGCCGGCTCTGGCCGACAGCCGAGATGGCCTGGAGGGTGGCCACGTCGGCTGGGCGCCGGCCCGACAGGCCCAGGGCGGGCAGGCCGGCGGCGATGGCCCCCGACGTGACGATCACCACGCGGTGGCCCGACGACCGCAGGGCGGCCACCTCGGAGCACAGCTTGTCGACCGCGGCCAGCGCGATCTCGCCCCGCTCGTCGGTGATCGACGACGTGCCGATCTTGACGACGACGTTCAGAAGGCCCCCTCCTGGTAGTCGAACGAGAACGCCCCGATGCGCACGACGTCGCCGTCACGGGCGCCGGCCCGGACCAGGGCCCGGTCGACGCCCAGCCGGCGCAGGCGGGCGTGCACGTACTCCAGGGCCTGGGCGTCGGTGAGGTCACTGAGGGCCACGGCCCGCTCGGCCTCCCGGCCCAGGACCACCAGCGCCCCGGTCTGGTCGCGCTCCACCCGCACCCCCTCGGGCTCGGGCCGGTGGACCACGTGGCGGGCCCCGCCCACGAGGGGCTCGGCCGCCCTGGCCTCGTCCACCAGCCCGGCCATCCGCCCCACGAGCTCGGGCACGCCCTCCCCGGTGACGGCCGAGATGCGAAGGCCATCCCAGGGCGTGGCCCCGGCCACGTCGGCCTTGCTGCCCACCACCAGGCGGGGCCGCTCCAGCAGCTCGGCCTGGTAACGGCCCAGTTCGTCGAGCAGCACCCGCTCCTGCTCGGCCGGGGGCCGGTCGGCGGCCGGCCCGAGGTCGATGAGGACGACCAGGGCGCGGGCCCGCTCGACGTGGCGGAGGAACTGGTGGCCCAGGCCCCGGCCCTCGCTGGCCCCCTCGATCAGCCCGGGGACGTCGGCCACGACCACTTCCCCGTCACCGGCCCGCACCACGCCCAGGTGGGGGCGCAGCGTGGTGAACGGGTAGTCCCCGACCTTGGGCCGGGCCGCCGATATGCGGGAGATGAGGGTGCTCTTGCCCGCGTTGGGGAACCCCACGAGGGCCACGTCGGCCACCAGCTTCAACTCCAGCCGCAGCCAGCGCTCCTCGCCGACCTCGCCCTGCTCGGCGAACGACGGGGCCCGGCGCCGGTTGGACAGGAAGCGGGCGTTGCCCCGGCCGCCCCGGCCGCCCCGGGCCGCCATCCACTCGTCCCCCGGCGAGGCCAGGTCGGCCAGCAGGTCACCGTTGCGGTCCCTGACGACCGTGCCCACCGGCAAGGCGACCCGCAGGTCGCGGCCCGAAGCCCCGTGGCGGGCCTTGCCCTGCCCGTGGACGCCGTTGTCGGCCCGGCGGTGGGGATGGTCCTGGAAGGCCAGCAGCGAAGCCACCTGCACGTCGGCCACGAACCAGACGTCGCCCCCCCGCCCGCCGTCGCCCCCGTCGGGGCCGCCCTTGGGCACGTGGGACTCCCGGCGGAAGGACACCGAGCCCGCTCCCCCGTCGCCGCCCTTCACACAGACGAGCACGTCGTCGACGAGTTCAGCCATGGAAGAAAAGAGTCATCGGAGCCCCTGCCACCGGGGCCAGGGACGGCCGGTTGCTACTGGGGCAGGACGTCGACGACCCGGCGGCCCTTGCGGTGGGCGAAAGCCACGGTGCCGTCGGCCAGCGCGAACAGGGTGTCGTCGCCACCGCGCCCGACCTGCTCGCCGGGGTGGAAGTGGGTGCCCCGCTGGCGGACGATGATGGCCCCGGCCGTGACCCGCCCGCCGTCGTAGACCTTGACGCCGAGCCGCTGGGCGGCCGAGTCGCGGCCGTTGCGGGTGGAGCCGCCCCCCTTGGTCTTGGACATCTCTAACCCTCCTGGGCCGTCGAGGTCTGGGACGAGCCAGTCGCCGAGATGGCCGTGACCTCGATCGTCGTGTACTTCTGGCGGTGGCCCCAGCGCTTGCGCTGGTTGGACTTGTTCTTGTAGGTGAAGCCCCGGATCTTGGGGCCCTTGGCCTCTCCGACCACCCTGGCCCGCACCTCGGCGCCGGCCAGGTCGGTGGCCGCAGCCACCACCCGGGCTCCGTCGACGACCAGGACGGGCGTGAAGGTCACGTCGCCGCGGCCGCCCGCCAGCGTCAGCAACTCGACGTCGACCCGGTCGCCCTCGGCCACCCGGTACTGCTTGCCACCTGTTCGGATCACTGCGTACACAAGGGGGCAGCGTACCGCACCGGTGGGCCGGCCCATGTCCGTGCTCGGCGCCCACGGACGGTGTAGGGTCCCGGTGCTCCGATCAGGCGATTCTTCGACACAGGGGGAGGTCCGATGGCGGACCAGGTAGCTACCAAACGGCGTTCGGCCTTCGTGGCCATGCTCTTCGCCGCATCGTTGGCGGCCGGCATCGGCGTTACCGGTCTCGGCGCGGGCGCCGTGCCCGAGCCCCCCGGCTGCACCACGCTGCAGGCGGCCTATGTAGAGGCCACCGACCCGGCGGTCATCGCCACCCTCGAGGCCCAGATGATCGGCCGTGGCTGCACCGTGCCCGAGACGACCACGTCGACGGCCCCCACCACGTCCACCTCCACCTCGTCCACCTCGACCTCGACCTCCACCTCGTCGACGTCGACTTCCACTTCGACGTCCACGTCGACCACCTCGACGAGCACGACGACGACCACCACGCCCAGCACCCGCTGTGCCGCCCTCCTGTCGCACTACAACAGTGCCAGCAGCCCGGAGGTGGCCGCCGCCATCGCCCAGATCATGGTGAGCTCGGGCTGCTCGTCGCCCAACGGCAGCCCCACGTAGACCTTGTAGGCGTCAACCCGATCCGACCACAGGCCCGCCACCCGGCGGGCCTGTGGTCTTTCTGGGGGCGCTCTCAGAGCAAGGTGTCGTCGAGAACGATGCCCCGGCCTGCACAAGTGGGGCACGTGGCCGAGAACGACTCGACAAGGCCTTCGGAGACCCGCTTGCGGGTCATCTCGACCAGGCCCAGCTCCGACATCTCGAAGACCTGGGTGCGGGTCTTGTCCCGGCTGAGGGCGTCCTTGAAAGACCGCACCACCTCTTCGCGGTTGCGGCGGACCTCCATGTCGATGAAGTCGATGACGATGATGCCGCCGACGTCGCGCAGCCGGAGCTGGCGGGCGATCTCCTCGGCCGCCTCCAGGTTGTTGACGAACACGGTGTCCTCGAGGTTGGACGAGCCGACGTTCTTGCCGGTGTTCACGTCGATGACCGTGAGGGCTTCGGTGCGCTCGATGATTATCGAACCGCCCGACGGCAGCCACACCTTGCGGTCGAGGGCCTTGTGGAGCTGCTCGTGGACGTGCTGGCGCTCGAAGATAGGCAACGTGGGGTCGTCGTAGAGCTCGACCCGGTCAGCCAGCTCGGGGATCAAGGCCTCGATGTAGTCCTTGACCTCCTGGTAGAGGACCGGGTCGTCGAGGATCACCCCCCGGTAGTCCTTGTTGAACTCCTCGCGGATGACCCGGACGGCCAGGGTGGGCTCGCGATAGAGCAGCGAGGGCGCCCGCGACTTGGCGGCCAGGGCCTCGATCTGCTGCCACTGGCGCTGCAGCCGCTCGATGTCACGCCGTAGCTCCTCGGCCGTCGCCCCCTCGGCCGCGGTACGGACGATGAGCCCGTGGCCCTTGGGCCTCACCTCGTCGAGGATGCGCCGCAGCCGCTTGCGCTCGTCGTCGGCCAAGCGCTTGGAGATCCCGTAGGTCGTGCTCCGGGGGATCAGGACGACGAACCGGCCGGCCAGGGAGACCTCCTGGGTGAGCCGGGCGCCCTTGTGCCCTATCGGGTTCTTGGTGACCTGGCAAAGGACACCCTGGCCGGGGCGCAGGAGCTGTTCGATCCGAGCGGCCGCCGGGGCCGCGCCCTTCTCCTCGACGTCCTCGGGGTCGTACTGCACGTCGCCCCGGTAGAGCACGGCATTCTTCGGGGTCCCGATGTCGACGAAGGCGGCCTCCATGCCCGGCAGGACGTTCTGCACCCGGCCCAGGTAGATGTTGCCGTGGATCTGGGCGGCGTCGTCGGCCGGACGCGACACGTAGTGCTCGATGAGGCTGCGGCCCTCGAGGACCGCGATCTGGGTGGCATGGGGACGGGAGTGGACGCACATGAGGTAGCGCCCGATGGGCTTGCCCTTGCGCTCCCGGCCTCGCCGGCGCTCCAAGGTCTCCTCGTCGAGCACGACCGGAGAACCGCCGTCGGCCCCCGGCGTTCCGTCGACGAACTGGGGGCCGCGGTCTCCCCGGCCACCCCGGGAGCCTCGCCGTCTCCGGCGCCGTCCGCCCCCGCCATCCTCGCTGTCGCCCTCGGCCACCCGCCCGCTCTTGGGCCCGGCCGGAGCCGGGGCCGGGGCCGGCCGGGTGTCGCCGATCCTGGGCTTGCGGACCAGGGCCCGCTCGGCCGCCTCGGCCGAGGGACGACCTTCCCCGGGTGGGTCGGGTAGCTCGTCGGGGTTGCGGCTGGCCCCGGGGGCACGGGCTTCGCCTCCTGTCCCGGCCGACCGGCGGGACCGCCCCGCTCCCCGCGAGCGCGAACCGGAGGGTGAACGAGCGGGACCGCCCGCACCCCCGGTCGCCGAGCCTTGGCCGTCACCCTCGCCCCGGTCGCCGGCCGTACCGGCCGCCCCGGCCACTGCTGCGCCGGGGGCCGAGCCCGCCCGCCGCCGGTTGCCACCCCCGTCCCCGGGGCCGGGCCGGGGGGCGTTGGCTCCCCCAGGGCGGGTCCCCCGGTCGCGGGCATCGCTGTCATGGGCATCGCTGTCGCGGGCATCGCTGGCGCGGGCATCGTCGTCAGTGGCATCGCCGTCACTATCGCCGTCGGCCGGACCGGCGCCGGCCGGGCCGGCGGGCCGGCGGTTACGCCCGCCCCGCTTTCCTCGCCTCCGGCGACGGGGACCGGGGCCGGCGTCGGGCGGCCCACCCGATTCCCCGCCAGCTCGCTCCGACGGACCGGCGGGCCCTTGAGCGCCGCCGCCTACACCGCCGCCTACGCCCTCGCCGGCATGGGCCTCAGGTGTGGGTAGGGGGGCCGGCCGGGTGGCCGGAGGGGGCCCCGAAGAGCCTGGAGAGACTGGAGCGGCCGCCGGTGCCGGCGCGGGCGGAGCCGCAGCCGGGTCGCGAGGCAGGGGGGCCGGTGTGGGGTCGGACATGGGATGCGTCCCTTCTGAAGGGGCACGCGCCGGGGCGTGCGGCGCGCCCGTCGCCGGCCCCCGGGGGCGAGCCCGGGGGCGCGCCGGCGCGCCATGTCGAGGGGGTAAACCGGAGGGGGCGACTGCAACCGGGGAGGTTGCCCGTGGGGGGTGCCCCGTCCGGCGTTGTGCGATGTTGCTGAGCAGGGGTGGGTGCCGGGGCCCGACGAAGGACGTGGCAGACCGCGGAAAGGGTCGGAAGGTGAGGTCCGGCAAGGCGGGACGCTGCGACCGGCAGGAGTCGGTAACCGGCCACCCGGGCGACGCTCACACTTCGCGGCGTCGACCCGCGCGCTCCGTCACCACCCCGTGCCCACCGGCCGAGTGCCTGCACCTTGGCCAGGACCGGCAGGGCCCGAGACCAGAGGAGCTTCATCAAGACGGGCTGAGTATACCGGCCGGGGCCGGCCGGAAGTGGCCCACGGGCGCGAGAAGCTCGGCCCGGGGGCTCTCCACTGGGAGCCGACCGGCCGAGTGGCACCTATAGCCGGCCCCAATCTCGTGCCGAGCCGGCCGCTCTCCCCTGCGCCAAGCTCCGGGGTCAGCCGAAGAGGCGGAGGGGCTCCGGGCCGTCGGGCTCGTCGTAGGGCTCGACGAGGCCAGGGCCGTCGTTACGGGCGTCCCCCACCCGGGGGCTCACGCGGTGGCTGACGAGCGTGCCCGCGGGTGCCGGGCGGACGAGGGCCGACAGCTCGGCGGGGCCCAGCACCCCCGCCGACAGCCACTCGTCCAGCTCGGCCGGCCCCAGCACCGCCGGCATCCGGTCATGGACGCCCTCGATGTCCGGCCCGGCGCCCGTGGTGACAACCGTGGCCGCCCGCGGGGGACCGGTCCGGCCGGCAGTGGCGGCCGCCGAGGCCGCCGGTACCTCGCCCCGCCACGGCTCCCACAGGCCGGCCAGGGCCAGGGGCCCGCCGTCGGCCCGCCGGAACAGAAAGGGGCGGCGCCCGCCGTCGACCTTCTCCCATTCGTAGAAGCCGTCGGCGACGACCGCCAGCCGCCGCTGGCGCAGGGCGGGCGCGAAGATCCCGTTGGACGCGATGGTCTCGGCCCGGGCGTTGAAGAACCGGCCCCGCAACCCCCACACGTAGTAGTCCAGCTCCCGGCCGTCCGGGTCGGTGGCCGCCACCCCCACTACCGGGCAGGTCGGCGCGATGTTCCAGCTCGGGGCGTAGGAGCCGGCCAGCACGGGGCTAGCCGCCGCGTCGAACAGCTCGGCCAGGGCGTCCAGGGGACGGGCGAGCGTGACCCGGCCGCACATCAGGTGAACCGCCGCATGTGGACGTTGAGCACAAGGCCGATGGCCGCGAACATGGCCAGGAGGGACGAGCCCCCGTAGGAGACGAACGGCAACGGGATGCCGGCGATGGGGGTGATGCCCATGGTCATGCCGATGTTCTCGAATATCTGGAACAGGAGCACGGCCAGCACACCGACGCACAGGAGCGTCCCGAAGTCGTCCTTGGCCAGGCAGGCTGCTCGCCACGTCCGCCACATGACCAGCCCGAACAGGGCCAGCAGGGTGGCCGCCCCCAGGAAGCCGAGCTCCTCGCCCACCGCCGTGAAGATGAAGTCGGTGTGCTGCTCGGGCACGAACGACAGGTTTGTCTGGGTCCCCTGGAACACGCCTTTGCCGGTCAGGCCACCGGCGGCGATGGCGATCTGGGACTGGCGCAGGTTGTAGGCCGACCGCTGGGGGTCGCCGGCAGGGTCGAGGAAGGCCGTGAGCCGGTCGAGCTGGTACTCCTGGAGCATCCCCAGTTGGAACACGGCCACCACCCCCACGAGCCCCACGGCGGTGAGGGCGCCGATGTGGCGGGGGCGGGCGCCGGCCACCAGGAGCAGGCCCATGAGCATGGCCACGAAGACCATGTTGGTGCCCATGTCGGGCTGCATGGCGATGAGGCCCATGGGGACGGCGGCCAGCGCCAGGGCGGTCAAGACCTGCGGGCCTTCGAGGCGGCCGCGGTGCACCGACAGGTAGGCGGCCAGCACGATGATCAGCCCTACCTTGGCCGCCTCGGACGGCTGGAAGTCGAGCGGCCCGACCTGGAACCAGGCGTGGGCGCCCCGGGCAGCACTGCCCAGGGGGGTGAGCACGGCCAGGAGGGCCACCACGATCACGACCCAGATCACGGGCGCCACGTCGCGCATGGCCCGGTAGTCGATGAACATCACGACGACCATCACCACCAGCCCGATCGCCGCGAAGGTGGCCTGGCGCTTCAGGAAGTTTTGGGGGTCGAGGCCGGCAGCCGCCTGCTGGGAGCGGGTGGACGAGTAGATCATCAGCAGGCCGATGGCGGTCAGGCACAGCACCGATACCAACAGGACGATGTCTAGGTGGCGCTGGGGAGCACCCGCGTCCCGCCCTCCCCGGGCCGTACCCGCGGAATAGCGCGTGGTCACGGCCATCGTCAGTCCCGCCCCGCCACCCGGGCCACCGGCCCCGGCGGGTTACCCACGAGGCCGTCGAAGATCCTCCGGGCCACGGGCGCGGCCGCCGAGGAACCGAACCCTGATTCCTCCATGACCACAGCCACGGCGTAGCGGGGGTCCTCGATGGGACCGAACCCGACGTACAGGGCCGTGTCCTGCTTGCCGGCGACCTCGGCCGTTCCTGTCTTGCCGGCCAGGGAGAACCGTGAGAGGGGGAAACCGGCGAAGGCGGCCGACGCCGTGCCCTCCTCGTCGGAGACCACCCGGCGCAGGCCGGCCATCACGGCGTCGCGGTGGCCGTTCTCCATGGCCGCTTTGGAGTGCTGGCGGCCCTCGATGGCTCGGCTCGTCCCGTGGACGACGTCGCGGACGGCCCCCCCCACCCGGGGCACCCATACGGTCCCCCCGTTGGCGAACGCCGAGTAGGCGTTGATTAGCTGCAAGGGAGTGACCACCAGGTCACCCTGGCCAATCGACAGGTTGATGTTGTCGCCCGTGAACCACTCCCCGTACGGGAAGGCCTCGGGGTTGGCCTCGTGCAGCTTCTGCTTGGACTCGGGGTCGGGCACCCGGCCCTCGGCCTCGAACGGCAGCTCGACGTCGGTGATGCGCCCCATGCCGAACGACCGGGCCGTCTCCTGGATGGGGTAGGGCTTGCGGGGGTTGTCGAGCTTGGCCCCGAGCTCGTAGAAGTAGACGTCGCTCGACAGGCTGATGGCCCGGGCCATGTCGACCCGCCCGTGGGCCGTTCCGAAGGCGTTGCGGAAGACCGTGGGCGGGTCACCCACGGCGATGCTGCCGTTGTCGATGATGGTGGTGTTGGCCGCGATGGCCTGGTTGCTCAGGGCCGCGATCGCCGTCACCAGCTTGAACGTCGACGCCGGGGCGTACAGGCCCTGGAGCGCCCGGTTGTTCAGCGGGTAGTGGTTGGCCGGGTCCTGCAGGAACTGGAAGTGGCTGGTGCTTATCCCGTTGGCGAACGTCGTGGGGTCGTAGGTCGGGTACGAGGCCATGGCCAAGATGGCCCCGTCGCGGGGGTCCTGGACGACGACCGAGCCGGCCGGGGCCAGGAACCGCTTGAGCTGGTCAGGGTCCCACGTCTGGCGGGCCGTCTCCAGGCCCTGGCGCAGCGACTCCTCGGCCAGCGCCTGGACGTCGATGTCGATGGTCAGCACGACGTCGTGACCGGGCACCGAGGGCTGCTTGCCCAGCGAGCGCAGCACCCGGTCGCGGGAGTCGACCTGGAGCTTCTCGACCTCGGGCTGGCCCCGCAGGGCCTGCTCGTAGGCCAGCTCCACCCCCGACTTGCCGATGGAGTCGCCCGGCCGGTAGCCCTGGTTGCGGCGGGGCTCCAGCTCACGATCGTTGATCGCGCCCACGTAACCCAGCACGTGAGCGGCCAGCTCGCCGTGGGGGTAGTGGCGCTGGGTGAGCTGCACGACGTCGACCCCGGGGAACTCGGCCTGGTGCTCACGCAGGTAGACGACCTGCTCCTTGCGGACATCGTCGGCCACCGGGGCGGGCCGGTACTGGCTGAAGCGCAGGTCGTCGACGCGGCGCTGGAGCTCGGCCGGGTCCTTGCCCAGGTAGGCGCCCAGGCGGGGCAGGAGGTCGGGGTCGCGGGCCACGGCCACCCGGTCGACGACCACCGTGGGCACGATCCGGTTCTCCACGAGGACGTCGCCGTTGCGGTCCAAGATGCGTCCCCTGGGAGCTTCGGTGTAGACCAGCCGGACGCTGTTGGCCTGGGCCTCGACCTGGAAGTCGGGGGCGACCAGCACCTGGAGGTACCACAGGCGGGCCAGCAGGGTGGCGAACAGCGAGAGCACGACTACGCCCAGGATCCCCAGGCGCAGCCGGGACGAGTCCCTCGTCGAGGACATGACCCGGTTCATTCGACGTAGGCCCGTCCCGGGGAAAGGCCGGCGGCCGCCCACCGCACGAGGCGCACCACGGGCGCAGCCAGCAGGGCGTTGAGGACAGCCACGACCAGCATGATCGTGGGCAGGCGGCCCGTGAGCAGGCCCCGCTCCCCGATCATCGACCCGATGAGGGCGTAGGCGGCCACCCCCAGGGAGCTGGCCACGAAGGCCACCACCCCCGGGAACCACCACGCCGACAGGAGCAGGCCTCCCTTGGCGATACCCACCGCGTAACCGGTGAGGGTGAACACCAGGGCGGACAGGCCCAGGGGCGTGGGCAGGACGAGATCGGCCAGCACCCCCGAGGCGAAGCCCACGGCCGCCCCGAGGCCGGGGCCGGCGGTGAGGCCGGCGGCGATAGCGACGAGCAGCATGAGGTCGGGCATCACCCCCGCGATGCGCAGGCTCGGGAAGACCGTGGTGTGGACGACCAAGGCGAGCAGGAGGACCAAAGGTACCCGGAAGCGGACGTCGGCCAGCATCACCTCGCGCCCGCACGGGTCACGGGCCCTGGCCCCACAAGAGGACCTTCACGAACTCGAGGCGGCCCAGGTCGACGGCCGGGTCGACTCGGATCTCCTGTTGCACGGCACCGGGCGGCCTGTCGGTCGAGCGCACCGTGCCCACCGGGATCTCGGGCGGGTAGGGACTGCCCTCCAGCCCGCTGGTGACGACTGCCTCACCCGGGGCGACCGTGGCTGTGGCCGCCACGAAGTCGACCTTGAGGGCCTCGGTGGCCCCCGACCCCGTGGCCACGCCCACCTCGCCCGAGCCGGTCATGCGCACCCCGACGCTGGCCGAACGGTCGGTGATGAGCTGGATGGTCGCCCGGGTGCGCGACGTCTCGAGCACCCGCCCTACCAGCCCACCCCCGGTCACCACCGGCATACCGACAGCCAGCCGGTTGTCCGACCCCCGGTCGATGACGATCGTGTTCTGGAAGTTCGACGGTGACACCGAGATGACCCGGGCCGCCACCCCCGGCACCGCGGCCGCGACGTCGAGCCGCAGCAGCTCGAGCAGGGCCTGGCGCTCCCTCTCGGCCCCCTCGTTGGCGAGCTGGCTGCCCCGGAGGGCGTCGAGGTCGGCCCGCAACCGGGCGTTCTCCTGTTGCAGGGACCGGTAGCGACCGATGCCGCCGAAGAAGTTGCCCACCGGTTCGAGCACCCGGGAGGCGGCCGCCTGGACGGGGGCCAGGGCGTCCCGGGCCGCTCCCCGCACCGAGTCGAGGCTCCCCCCGTCGACCCCCCGGTAATCGAGCGTGATGGCCGTCACCGAGGTAAGGACGAGCAGCACCAGCAGGAACCGGTGGCGTCGGGAACGCCGGTAGACGGCCACCAGGCGTTACCGGGCCGGATCTGGGTGGTTCGGAGCGGAAGCGGCCCGCTGGCGGGGCGCGGCGGGTAGAGGTCTACCGCTCGCCTGAGTTCGCCAGCACCTGCCGAAGGACATTGAACTCCTCGAGGCATTGTCCCGATCCGATGGCCACGGAGTGGAGGGGGTTGTTGGCCACCACGATAGGCATGCCTGTCTCCTGGGAGAGACGCACGTCGAGGCCCGTGAGCAGGGCACCGCCGCCCGTGAGCACGATCCCCTGCTCCATGATGTCGGCCGCCAGCTCGGGCGGGGTCTTGTCGAGGGTCACCTTGACGGCGTCGACGATGGACGCCACCGGTTCCTCCAGGGCCTTTCGCACTTCCTCGGTGGAGATCACGATCGTCTTGGGGAGCCCGGTCACCAAGTCGCGGCCCCGGATCTCGGCGTAGACCTCCTGCTCGAGGGGGTAGGCCGAACCCAGGGCGATCTTGATCTCCTCGGCCGTGCGCTCCCCCAGCGCCAGGCTGTACTCCTTCTTCACGTACTGGATAACCGCCTCGTCGAGCTCGTCGCCCCCGATGCGCTCTGACTTGGAGACGACGATGCCCCCCAGGGAGATGACCGCCACCTCGGTGGTGCCGCCGCCGATGTCGACGACCATGTTGCCGGTGGGCTCGTGGACGGGCAGGCCAGCCCCGATGGCCGCGGCCATCGGCTCTTCGATGATGAACGGTGTCTTGCGGGCCCCGGCGTACTCCGCCGCCTCCTGCACGGCCCGCTTCTCCACCCCGGTCACGCCCGAGGGGACGCAGATCACCATGCGGGGCTTGGCCCAACGGCGCTGGTGCACCCGCTGGATGAAGTAGCGCAGCATCTTCTCGGTGATCTCGAAGTTGTTGATCACCCCGTCCTTGAGGGGGCGGACGGCCTGGATGTGGTTGGGCGTCCGCCCGATCATGCGCTTGGCCTCGAGGCCCACGGCCAGGGGCCGGCCGTCGCGCACGTTGACGGCCACCACCGACGGTTCGTTGAGCACGATCCCCCGGCCCCGCACGTAGACCAGCGTGTTGGCGGTACCGAGGTCGACAGCCATGTCACGGCCGAGGAATGCGGAGAAGAAGTTGTCCGTCATGCGAGATGGGGCTCCCGGCACTGTGGGCCCGGCGCGGGCCTTCCCAGAGGCTAGGCCCATCGGGCCCAAAGCTCAACCCCTGGGACGGGACTGCCCCCGGGGGCGGTCAGGGCAGGCCCGGGAAGAACAGCTCGATCTCGCGCGCCGCCGACTCGGGGCTGTCGCTGGCGTGCACCAGGTTCTCGGTGCGCTCCACCGCCAGGTCGCCGCGAATGGTCCCCGGCGCGGCCTCGCGGGGGTTGGTGGCCCCGACCATCAGGCGCACGACCTTGTAGGTGTCCTCCGGGCCTTCGACCACCGCCACCAGGGCCGGGCCTCGGGTTATGAAGGCCACCAGGTCGTCGTAGAACGGCTTGCCGGCGTGCTCGGCATAGTGGGTGGCAGCCGTGGCCGCGTCGATGGTGCGCAGCTCGGCCGCCACCAGGGCCAGGCCCTTGGCCTCGAACCGGCGCACGATCTCACCGACGAGGCGGCGTTCGACGGCGTCGGGCTTGCAGATGACAAGGGTGCGGTCCACGGGGGCCGCAGGCTAGCGCCTCAGTAGCGGCCCCTCGAACGGCCGTCCGATCGGCCCACGGGTCACTGACGCCTACCTCGCCGCCCTGGGCCGCCACCGCGGCGGTCTGCTGGCGACCTTCGACACCGGGCTCGTGGCCCTCCACCCCGACGTTGCGACCGCCGTCCCCGTGGCTCCCGTCACCTCAGGGCCGCCAGTGGGCCGGACGCGAAAGGCACGAGCCTCCTAGCCCAGAAGCCAGGAACGGGCCGCGCCGACCACGTAGAGCGAGCCGGTGATCAGCACGAGGTCGTCGGTGGTCGCCTCCGAGAGCGCCATCTCGACCGCCTCCTCCACCCCGGTGGCGACGCGGCTGGCGGTACCCAACGACTCGGCCGCGGCCGCCACCTGCTCGGGAGCCAGGGCCCGGGGTGAGGGTGGCGGGCAGGCCACGACCAGCCGCGCCCGGCCCGCGCCCATGGCTTCGAGCATCTCGACGGGGTCCCGGCCGGCGACCATGCCCACGACCAGGACCCGGGGCTGGGACGTGCCGAAGGCCTCGTCGATGGCCTCGGCCGCAGCCGCCGCCCCCGCTGGGTTGTGGGCCCCGTCGAGGATGCGCAGCGGTCCGTGGCCGACGACCTCGAGCCGCCCCGGGACCTTCGCCCCGTACAGCGCAGCGTCAACGGTCTCGTGGGCCAGCGGGACCCCGAAGAAGGCGTTGACGGCCGCCACCGCCGTCGCCGCGTTGTCCCCCTGGAAGCGGCCGTGGGCGGGCAGGAAGACGCCCCGGTAGGTCGCCCCCGGAGAGAACAGGTCGAGCGCCCGGCCCCCGACGGCCAGGCGGTTGGCTGTCCACCCGAAGTCACGGCCCCTGCGCCACACCGCGGCACCCACGTCGGCCGCCGCGGCTTCGAAGACGGCTGCCAGGTCGTCCACCGTCTCGCCCAGCACGAGTGTGCAGCCAGCCTTGATTATCCCCGCCTTCTCGCGGGCGATGTCGGCCAAAGCGGGCCCGATGGTCTCGGCGTGGTCGAGGGCCACGTTCGTGACGACCGCCACCTGGCCGTCGGCCACGTTGGTGGCGTCCCACCGACCGCCTAGGCCGACCTCGAGCACCGCCACGTCGGCGGCCACGTCGGCGAACCACCGCAAGGCGGCTGCCGTGAGGATCTCGAAGTGGGTCAGCCGGCCCTCGTCCGGCTCCACCAGCGGCTCCAGGGCGGCCACCGAGGCCAGCGCTTCGGCCAGGGCATCGTCGGCGATGGGCTGGCCGTCCCACGCCATGCGCTCGTTCACGCGCTGGAGGTGGGGGCTGGTGTATGTGCCCACCGACAGGCCCTGGGCACGCAGAAGGGCCGTGACCATGCGGGCCGTGGAGCCCTTGCCGTTGGTCCCGGTTATGTGGACGACCGGGTAGGCCGACTGGGGGTCGCCCATGAGGGCCGTCAGCCGCCGCATGCGGTCGAGGCGGCGGGCGGCCGCCAGCCCCGAGCGGTCGGCCTCGAAGTTGACGTGGTCGGCCAGCCAGGCCAGGGCGGAGGAGATGTCGGTCACGGGCGCGCACACTCAACCACCGATGAGGGCCGGCGCGAAAAACCGGCGGCCCCCCACGCTCATCGGAGCAGGGAGACCGCCGGTCGAAACCGGGTTCAGGACGCCCGGCGCTGCTGGGCCAGCTCGAAGGCGTGGTGGGCACGCTGGCGGGCGACCTCGGCCGCGTGCTCGACCTGGGGGCGGTGGGCCTCGGCGAAGCCAACGGCAGCCACCTGAGCCCGCCGGGCAGCCTTCTCGACCTTGGGCCGGGCCGACTTGCCGGCCGCCTTGGCCGCCGCCCGGGAGGCCTTGGCCGCCTTGTGGGCCGCCTTGCTAGCCGCCTTCTGGGTCTTCTTGGCCTTGCGCCCGATCACGGGACCGGCCGCCTTGGCCGCCTCCATGACGGCCGCCGCCTTGAGGGCCTTGGCCAGCTTGCGGCTCTTGCGGCTGAGCCGGCGCGACGCCCGGCGGTCGAGCAGAAGGCCGGTCAGCCCCCCCACGGCCGCCGCCCCGACGGCGGTGGTCGCCGCCTTCTTCACGATGCTCTCGGTGCCCGGTTCCTCGTCGGTGCGCCGCATCGACTTCACGACGACCACGGCTCCCCCGGCAGTCCCGGCTAACAGTGCGTACTTCACGGCCTTGCCCATGAGCTCCTCCTGCGTCGCGTGGTTGAACCGCGGGCGCGAGCGCGCGTCAATACTTATCCCCCTGGGCCAGCGCGGGAAACCGCGATCCGCGAGGGGTGGGCGGGCCGTGACCTCGCGTCGGGCTTCCCCCGAACTGAACAGAGTGTCGATCGAGAGGCCCGAACAAGCGGCCTTCACCGTCTTCCCAGAGCCTGGACGGGTTGCTCACGGTCCCGCTCTCGTGATTGCCGCCTTGAGCAAGGCGACGTCGTCGCTGCGCCGTAGCAGGGCGGCCTCGACTTCGGCCCCGACGAGCGGCCACGCAACAGCGTGGAGCTGGGACCTCTCCTCACATCCTCGGAACAACTGGTACATCGCGTGCTCGTCGCGTGAAACACCGGAGAGATCGTCGAGGTCGGCCGCCATCGCCTTGGCCTCGATCAGCCTGTACGCCTCCCCCGGGTTCGCGACGCGGTGACCTGCGTCGGCCGCGCAGCGCACCCATCGGGCGAGGGCGGAAGTGACCTGGGGCGCAGCGAAGACCGCAGCGATCGAATCCTCGCGGACGACACTCGTGAGGAACTGGATCCTCAGTGCCGTAGCCAGGTCGCCGTAGACCTCGACGAGGGCGTGGGCATCGCAGCCGTCGATCCCGACGGAGATCTCCGGGCGCTCTCCGAACGACTCCCGCCGGCCACCGTGACCATCCACAGCGGCATACCAGGCATTCCGGTAGGCCGGATCCTGCGTGGCAAGAAAGGCTGCGCTCGGGTTGCTGATCGCCTGGCGGTACTCCGCCTCAGTTGCGGCGAGGCCGAAGTTGCCCGTCGTGGCTGCACCCGGCGCCAGGCCGAAGGTGAGGTTGCGTTCCCGAGCGGCTCGTGCCAGGCCGACCGTGTCCGCAGGAGCCAGGTCGAATCGGAATCCTCGCTCGACCATGCAGTCCCGTGTGCGCTCGTTCTGGACCGCGTGGAGGCGTTCGATGGCGTCGGTGCCCCCGAATGCATCAAGGACCCCGAATGGGTCACTGTTGGCGAACTCGAGGGGAGGCCCTGCCTTGGCGCCCGGGCCCTCGCCGCCACACGCAGCGCCGAGGGCCACCATCGCAATGGCAACCCACGATACCCCTCTACGTGCTCTCGCGGGAATGGTCAGGTCGCGCCGGTCCCGGGCCGGGAGGGCGAACCAACCGCAGCCGCCCCTTCATGCACTTCCCTGCGTTCTCGCCGGTGCCAGCTCGCCATGGTCTGCGGCAGGTCGAAGGCCGCGGCGCGATCAGGAAGCGGCGCGGCGGGGGCGGGGGGTGGAGGTGCGGTCGGACTCGCCTCGGGGCACGAGGGTCGGGTTGACCTTCTTGAGCACCACGGAACGGTCGATCACGCACTTGCCGATGTCGGACCGGCTGGGCAGGTCGTACATCACGTTGAGCAGGACCTCTTCGAGGATGGCCCGTAGGCCACGGGCGCCCGTGCCTCGCAGCAGGGCCTGCTCGGCCACCGTCTCCAGGGCGTCCTGGGTGAGCTCCAGCTCCACCCCGTCGAACTCGAAGAACTTGCGGTACTGCTTGATCAGGGCGTTCTTGGGCTCCATGAGGATCCGCACGAGCGCCTCTTTGTCGAGGTTGGACACCGCCCCGATGACCGGCAGCCGGCCCACGAACTCGGGGATCAGGCCGAACTTGAGCAGGTCCTCGGGCAGCACCTGGGCCAGGATGGCCCCCAGGTCCTTGTCGTTGGCCCGGCGCAGCTCGGCCCCGAAGCCCACGCCCTTGTGACCGATGCGGCTCTCGATGATGCGCTCCAGGCCGGCGAACGCCCCACCGCAGATGAACAGGATGTTGGTCGTGTCGATCTGGATGAACTCCTGGTGGGGGTGCTTGCGTCCCCCCTGAGGGGGTACCGAGGCGGTGGTCCCCTCCAGGATCTTGAGCAGGGCCTGCTGCACGCCCTCACCCGACACGTCACGGGTGATCGACGGGTTCTCGCTCTTGCGGGCGATCTTGTCGATCTCGTCGATGTAGATGATGCCGGTCTCGGCCTTCTTGACGTCGTAGTCGGCGGCCTGGATCAGCTTGAGCAGGATGTTCTCGACGTC
>JBFMCT010000018.1 GCA_040754375.1 Actinomycetota bacterium | reverse complement strand
GTGGCCAGCCAGCTGCCCGTCGAGAAGTGGCACGCGGCCATGGCGGACCCGACCTTGGCCGAGGCCGTGCTCGACCGCGTCTTGCAGGCCGCCCACCGCATCACGGTCAAGGGTCCCTCCATGCGCAGGCGCCAACCCGATCCTGGCGGGGCCGAGGGGTGTTGAGCTGCCCCGTCCACGGCGTTCCCGTCCCCGATCCCCGTCCTGTCACGATGGCGTCACGATGACCTGCCCGGTCTGCGGTCTCCCGTTCACGCCCGCCGGCCGCCGGAGGTTCTGCTCCGACGCCTGCCGGGCCGCCGCATACCGGCGCCGCCGGGACGGCGAGCGTCCCTCGGTCACGGTCCCCACCGCCCGGCCCCGGCGCCCCGTCACCGTCTACGAGTGCGACGGGTGCGGCGCCCGGGCCGTCGGCGAGCAACGGTGCGAGGACTGCTCGACGTTCATGCGCCGCATCGGCCTCGGGGGCTGCTGCCCGAGTTGTGATGAGCCCGTCGCCGTCAGCGAGCTCCTGGGCGAGGAGGTGGTCGCCGACAGCTGATCTACCATCACCCAACGTCACTGGCGACGTCCCCGACCGTGTCCGGAATCAACCGGAACGGGTGTCCGCTTTCAGCCGGAACGGGCGTCCGCTTTCGCCGGATTGCGCAGCTGACGCCTGACTTTCGGCGAGGGGCGGCGCGCGATCGCCGCCCGAGATCGCCCCGGAGGCCGCTCGTCATCGTTGCCCGAGCCTTCCCTCGCGCTGCACTGGTGCCGTTCTGCAGGTGCTGGCCAGCAGCCCGCCAGCGAGGCTCTCTCGCCATGGAAGGATCTCCGAACCTGTTCAGGGGGTGTACCGGCGTCGAGTGACATCCGACTTCACTGAGACTCGCAGCCGGTCACGCGATGTGAAGTAAGCCGTCATTCTGGCTCTACACTGTTGCGTGGAGCGGCGGTGCGAACCGCAGCAAGGCTCAGTGGAGATACGAATCCGACGACGGTAGTGGCCGCAACGAGCATCGCCTCCGACTCCCCTTCGTCGGGCGTCTTAGCGGACTTGTGGATCACTGCATTGCGCAAGTGTACGAGGTCCTCGCCCACGACCACGGGCAGAAGTCTTAGACGGTCCACCACATTACGAAGGGTCCCTAGTGTCCAGCGACGAGATTGCCGGATGAGTTCTTCCCCGACGGGACTAGGGCTTGCGTTGTGGGCTCGCAGAAGTACGGCATGTAGGCCGACCTCCAATGCTGTTCCCCCATCAATGACAGCGCGCCGATAGTCATGGCGCGCGTGCGCAGCACGCGAGTCCCGTAGAAGGAGGTGTTCGACGCCTGGGCGCTCGCCATTGTGAACTAGTTCAAGCAGCCGTCGCCACTGCGTAGCCGAAAGCGGCTCGCCATAGGCAAGATCCGCTGTAACTCGTGTTGGAACGCGTAGAGCCTCGCCGTCAGCCCAACATGCCCACCGCCCGCCTTCGAGCGTTACTCTCTGTCGAGGAGCGACGTAGTCGAGATCCTGTCCAGTCGTGGCCTCACACCAGTCCTTGAGAACGGAAAACCAGGCTGGAAGGGCGCCTAACGCGGAGGAGACGACGTCGTCGGTCCTCTCATCAGGCAACTGCTCAACCGCCAGTACGACCTGAGTAACGCCCAAGGCGGTTGTCTCCCGAACTCCCCATGACGTCGGGTAACCCCAAGGTGACTCGGGCCGGTCGTCTTCATCGGGGTCGTAGGAGTAGTCGGTGTACTCCGGTTCGGTGGTGACGGCATCGAGGACGGCGGGCTGGCGCAGAACAGGACCACCTAGTTGGAGACGCGGAACATGCACTACAGCACGCCGGCCCATGACTTGTGTCGTTGTGGCCGTCCCGAGGACGTCCAGCTGGACACCGAGCGCTGATGGCAGCGGGTATTGGACCAAGAGCAGGCGGCCACTCGATTCGCTGAAGCTGTCCGGGGGACCTCGTAACACCCCCCGATGATCGCATCTGCCGCCAGGGACTTGCTGCTTCGTCGGTTTCCGGAGGCGCGGCGGGCAAGGTGGGGTCCCGAGGCAACAAGCCTGATGCCAAGGCTGGGCGTCCCCCGTCGCCCCTCGCTGGCGTCGCCAGGGATGGCCCCGGCTCGCTCCCCTCCGTGTGTGCCATTGCAGGAACAGCTTGTAACTGTGTGGCACGTGTTCGCTAAGAAGTCTGAGACAAGGCTGACCTCAGGACACCCGTGAGCGCTTGCGCTTCTGCCGTCCGACGTTGAGTGAGGGTGCGAGTGTGTTGGTCTGAATCCACACTCGGTGGCTGTAGGGCTGTCGAGAAAGCGTCTCTTCCCAGTAAGGGAGGTGCCTGGTTACCCTCCGGTGCTGCTCCGTCAGCCCGGGAATGTCCCTGTCGAAGACGATCACTTCGACGCCATGCCTCTCCAGTAAACCACTGCGAACCCACCGCCCACGGAAATCGCTGTCGCTTGTGATCAAGACATTCTCTGTCTTCGCGCACCACTCAGAAATCTCCCCGTCCGTCGCTTGGCACTGCCCAAGGATCGGTCCCGCTCTGTGCGGAAGGGCCTGCACGACGTGCAGGATCGGGTGGCCCACAAGCGCGAGTGCCTGCGCCACCTTGTAACTCAAGTTGGCATCGAGGCAATACCGCCGAGGGTAGTTAGTGGAGGGCGAGGTACTCGATCACTCCCTGGACTTGCTGGACGGTTAGCCCGTACCAGTCGGCAACGTCTTCCGGTGTCCCGGCCCTTAGGTTCGCAGCGATGGTCCTGACTGGGACACGAGTGCCTCGCACGACCGGGGTGCCGAACTGGACCGAGGGATCGATCTCCACCCATGGACTCAGATCCCAACCGCTGGCGTGCGAGTCGGGACCGTACCGAATCTGTTCTGCGAACGTCTCGATAGCCGGCCGCCAGACAAAGTGATTCCTCTGTCTGCCGACAAGCTCGATCATCGGCCCGTCCTCACCCAGCTCCTGCGCCCAGATGCTTGCGCCATCAGTGAAGAAGACCCGGTACGCAAAAGGTCGCTCGAAGTCTGGGAAGTGATCCCGTAGCGCCGCTTCAAGCTGTCGTACTCGTTGTAGCGAGGTTCCGACGGACCGGAATCGCCCAACGACTTCCAGACTGACCAGGTCGTCGAAGGAGAGAATCGGCGTCCCCTCGTCGGTCCTGTAGGACGATGGGGTCAGACCACTAGTCATCCAATACCGGAGTTGGCGACTCGTTAGTGGCCGCCCAATACCCCGAAGAATGTCTGTCGCCTCGGGAAAAGTGTAGATACCGGTGCCTAAGTCAGGCGCCCGGAGAACTGATCCGCTGACATCGATGGTCGTACCGCCAGGCATGCCACAACGTTACCACAGCCATGCGACAACTTGTGTGAACTCAATGAGGCACTGCTACCACTTAGTGGTCCCGCCTCGATGCCACGAGCGACAGGCCGCGCAGAAGTAGCTATAGCGGCAACGCTCGGTGAGGGCCGAGCGAAACAGCTAATCCTTCTCGGCCCTTCAGAAGACAGTCAACCGCCTTGGGTGAGCCGATGCCAAGGATCTGAATGTCACGGAAAGGATTGCGTTTGGAATCTGAAAGGGCGTAGTAGCTAACTCGTGGGAAGCACCCCGCGCTAGAGCCGGCGAACCCGGGCGGCTCGGTCGCTCGATAACGTTCGCCGGGTTGGTGCCCTCACGTTGCCCTCACGGAGGCGACCGGCCACCGCAGTCGCCGGACGTCAGGCACCGGCGTGATCGTCACGGTCGCAGCCCGCAGTGCGAGCGGCGTGGAAGCGTTGGGGGCTCATGGCGCGTAGGACGCTCAGGTGGTGGTGGCCGCGCTCGCCGGCGATGCAGTTGGGGCCGTAGGAGATGGTCCAGACGTAGCCCTGCTCGTAGAGCGGTGCCTCGTCGGGAAAGCGTTCGACAAGGTCGGGGTAGCGCTGGGCCTCGACGAAGACCTGGCAGTCGGTGCGCTCGAAGTAGGGGCTGAGCGGGCCCCAGACCTCGCCGGGGAACCAGTCCCGGACGACCGGGCTGATCCAGTCGTCGGGTACGCAGCCCGGAGGCAGCATGACCTCCCCATCCTGCCCGGGCCAACCCGTCCACGGACGTCGGCCGGGTTTCGGTCGCATCAGCCGTCCCTTCGTCCTCCGGCGGCCGCCCGTTCACCCTCTGGGGCCGGACGGCGCCGGCGGCCAAGGTCGGCCAGCAGCTCGTCGTAGAGCGCGGCGGCGTCGGGGTCAACACCGGCCATAGGGTCGAGAGCCTGTTCGGCCTGGCAGCGGGCCTGGAATGCCTGCTGCAAGCCCTCCGGGTCCCGGCGCTGGTGGGCGGCCCGCATGTCCCAGTCGAACAAGGCCAGTTGGGCCGGGGTGCCGAGCCGGCCCTGGCGGGTGGCCCACTCGGCGGTGGTGGCGTCCCCGGCGGCCAGGGCCTTAGCCGCCAAGGTGTCCTCCGCCCGGGTGATGGCCACCTGCATCTCGTAGACCAGGCCCTCGCTGTAGGCCCACACGTAGGTGCCGCTCACCACGTCGGAGAACGGCTCGCCTCGCACCAGGGCCAGCGCCTCGCGGTACAGGGTGATCTGCCCGGGCCCCGACGCCGCCTCGGCCGCCGCGACCAGGGCGCAGAAGCGGGACCAGTCGCAGCCCACGCCCGGGCCGAGGCCGTAGGCCCGATTGACCGCCTCGGGAAGGTGGCGCTTGCCGTCGGCGTCGCTGCCCAGGTGGCGGCGCAGGCGGGACATCGCCTGGGTGAAGCTCTGGTCGGTCACCTCCTGGTCGCCCCACACGGCGGCCCGGACCCGCTCGCCCGACACCCGCCCGGGGTGCAGGGCCAGGTACGCAACGACCTCGGCGAACTTGCGCCGGTCGTGGATCGGGCGCTCCCAGCCGGTGACCTCGACCGCGCCGAGCACCGCAACCCACACCCGCGGATGGTCGTCGGAGACCACCCTCAGCGGGCCCGGTCGCGCCCTAGTGGCGAGCTCCACGAGGGGTGCCACGTCGCTCTCGTCGGACGCCGCCGCCAGCAGGTCGGTGGCACCCTCGATGGCCTCGCCGTCCAGGTCGCCCAGGTCGACGTCGACACCCTGCTCGATCCCCGTGGCCACCACGTCGAGGCCCAGCGGCTCCAGGCGAGCCGTGCCGTCGGACAGCACGCTGAGGCGCCACCGGGCACCGGGCACCGGGCCTCGGGCCACGACGGCCACCCCAGCGGCACCGATCGCCTTGCCCCCCAGCGCGCCTGCGGCGTCCCCTCCGCTCGTCATCACCGCCACCGTGGGCAGGGCCCACTCGCTGGCGCCGGCGGCGGTGCGCACCTCGAACACCGAGCCCCCGTCGCCCAGGTCGCGCCGGGTGGCCGCCGCTTGGGAGCCGAGCTCGGCGACCAGAGCCCCGGCGTCCTCGCTCACCCGGACGTCCTCGGTGCCCCCAAGCGCCTCGGCCACGCCCACCACCGCTAGGTCGACGCCCTCCGCCCACGAGGCGCTGGCCAGTTCCAGGGCCACCCCGGCGAGGAACGTCCCAACCCGCCGGTGGTCGCCCTCGACGCTCAGGACGCCCAATTCCTCAAGGTTGACGAGGACCGGGCCCTCCGGGGACGTTCCGAGGCTCACCAGCGCCGGTGCCGCCGGCGGGCAGCCCTTCCCCTGTGCCTTCAGCTCGGCCAGGTCAGTGCCCGGGGCCAGCCGCCACAGGTAGCCGTTGTCCGAGACCTCGAACCCATCGGGCGCCACGGGAGCCGGGGAGCCCAGGAGCAGCTCTAGGCCCATGGACCCGGCTCGCAGGCACACCACATCGGGGCGGGCTAGGTGCGGGGCGGCACGCAAGGCCGCGGTCAAGGCCCGGAGGCTGGCGTCGACCCACGCCGAGGCCTCGTCCTCACCGATGGCCCGAAGCCGGCGTTCCAGTGGCTCCAACCTCGGGTCGGGCCGCACCACCCCACGCCCGGGGCGGTGCCGGGCCAGTTGGCGGCGGCGGCGGCGGTTGAGGGCGGCGACCAGCCCTCCGATTGCGAACACCGGCAGGCCCACCATCAAGGCGGCAGCCGCCGGCGTGGCCGTGTGGTTGTCAGCGCCCGGCCGGGGGCCCGAGGAACCTGGGTTTGCGCCCGGCCCAGCCGACGATGGGACGACACTCCCTGACGGCGGCGAAGACGCCAGGGGCGGTGTCGCCGGGACCGGGGCGACGGTGCTCGTCGTCGAGCTCGTCGTCGAGGTCGAGGTCGGCGTGGAGGTCGACGATGAGGGCGCGGTCGTGGTGGTCGCGGGCTGGGCCTGCGGTTCGGGCTCGGGCGCCAGCAGTGGAGAAGCATCCGACGAGGAATCCGCCTCCTGGCCATCGAGCCCGGAGGCATCGGCTGGCAGGACCAATACCCAGCCCGGCCTGATGAGCTGAGGGTCGACGAGCGCACCGCCGCCGGGCTGAGGCCGGCCGCGGTTCATCTCGAACACCTCCCGCCAGCGCATCCCGTCGCCCAGGTGGCGCTCGGCGATGTTCCACAGGCAGTCACGGGTCTGCTCCCAGGGCTGGACGACGTAGCGCGGAGCGGCGTTAGCCGCTGGTCCCGCTGCTGGCGTCGTCGGCCCCCCGACGACGAGGGCCGCCACGCTGGGGCCGGGTAGTGGCGGGGGTAACTGGTGGGCCCCCGCCAGCCGGGGAGCGGACAGCATGCCGATCAAAGCAACGGAGCCCACCAGGCGCCGGGCGGCATCACGGGCCGGCCCGATCACCCCCAGCAGACGAGGCGTGTCGCGCCGGGCGACGGTCGCCACCGTCTCGACGACGACCGCGGTCGTGAGCTGGGCCCACGCCAGCCAGCTCACGGTCGCCGCCGCGCCCACCCAGAACCGGCTCGGCACGTAGCCCTCGGAGATGGCGCCGCTGACCTCCGACCACGAGGGGACGCGTCGGGGAAGCGGCCAGCCCGCGACCAACCACAGGAGTACCGGGACGCCGACCAACAGGGCGGCCAGCGCCAGCACGGCCCATGCGGCCCGCAACGCCACGTTCGCCCTCATGTCTCGGCCCCCAGGACGCCGCGCACGTTCCGGGCCTCGGCCGTGGCGCTGACCTCGGTGGTCCCCAAGGGCAGGAGCCGGGCGGTGCGCCTAACCGTGACTGTCACCCTCACCACCTCGCCATCGACGTCCACGCTGCCGACGTGGCCGAGCTGGTCGAGGTGGGCCAAAGCACGGGCACGCGCCCGGCCCGGGTCGAGCCGCTGGGGACCGGTGGCGCCAGCACGAAGGTCCTCGGTGGCCACCCCCTGGGCGCCGGCCCGAGCTGCCTGCTGGGCAGCGTTCAGGGCTTCTCGCTTGGCCACCAGGACGCGGCCGCCGTCGAACACGAGCCCGCCGAGGCCGATCAGCAGGACCGGCACCATCAGCACCATGAAGAGCGTGACCGTGCCGGCCTCGGACCGCCGCCTCATTGCATACCTCGATGGACGTCGACCACCGCGATCGAACGGGAGGTGACGGTGCGTGTCCCCGGTAGGGGTAGCGGCGAAAGGTCGGCGACGGCCAGGTCGCAGGTAAGCGCCACGCGGACGGTGCCGCCAGCGCGGAAGTCAGAAGTGTCGACGTCGACCTCCAACCGCTCGCAGCCCACCTTGGAGCCCTCCACGTCGGCCGCCACGGCTCGCCGAGCCGCCTCATCCGCTTCCGTACCAGCGCGCGCCGCGGCTGCGGCCCGGGCGCCGGCGCGAGCCGCGCCGTCGAGCGTGCCCTGGGCCGCGACCATCCGCCCGGCCAGCACGACGAACATGACCACGGCGAGGAACGGCACGGTGATCGTCACCAGCTCGAGCGTTGCGTTGCCGCGCTCCGCGTTCATCACGGCCCCCGGAACCGCTCCCGTACGCCTTCGGCCGTGGCCCGGACCTCGAGGCGCAGCCCGGGCACGACCTCGGCCACCCGGGCCCGGACCACTACCCGGGCCACCTCGGGGCCGGCGGTGGCGACGACCGACGGATCCTTGAGCAGCGGCGGTGCCAACTGCTCCAGGAACAGCCACGCCCGCTCCTCTCCCGCTACGGCCGTGCCGGTCTCCACCCTGGCCGCGACGAGGCCCTCCTGGGCGGCGGCGGTGACCACGTGCTGGAGGTGGAGCCATAGCGCCAACTGCACTCCACCCAGGACAAGCGCCAGCATGGCCGGGACGGCGAGCACCAGCGGCAGAGTTGCCGTCCCCTCCTCCGCCCTGTACCAACGGCACGCGCGCACAGAGCTGGCGAGCACTTAGGGGGTGTCGGTGCTGATGCCGCCGGCCTTGTTGACGGCCAGGTTGTAGATGATCGTCCCAGCTGCAAGGGCGGCGGCAACGAGGATGGCGCTCATCACCACCTGCTCGAGAGTCACCGCCCCCCGCTCGTCGCGCCGGATCCGGCGCAGCTCGGCGGCGTGGGCCTGTATGAACGCCCAGAGGAACGTCAGCTCGGTCATTCTCACTTGCCTTTCTCTCGGGTGCTGTTTCGGGGATCGCCTTCCTTCTTGCGGATGTGGTCGTGAGCCTCTTGCTCGGTCAGGTCCCCAGCACGGCCATGAGCGCGGGGTAGCCGACTAGAAGGAGGAAGCCGAGCATCAGCAGTGCGGTGGGGATCGCCATGCGCTCGGTCGCGGCCTCGGCCTTGGCCTGGGCGTCGGCCAGCTCCCGGGCTCTCATGGAGCGGGCCTTGGCCTCCAGGGACCGGCGGACCCTTGCCCCCTCAGTACCCGCGAGCGAGACCGTGGCCGCCACCTCGACGAGGTCGTCCACGCCCAACTCGGCCCCCAGGGCCCGCATCTCGTCCCACTGGCTTCTCCCCGAGCGCCTCGCCTCCTCGAGGGCGGCACGCAGCACGGCCGCTTCGCGGCCCCGACCGATCCGTGCCGCATCGGCAAGCGCCCCCTCCACGCCGACCCCGCCAGCCAATGACACCGCCACCATGTCCAGGTAGGTGCTGAATGCCGACACGAATGCCCTGCGGCGCTCAGCGGCCTCGCTGCGCAGGAGGAGGTCGGGCAACAACCAGCCTGCTGCCCCGAGCCCGAGCCCCGCGGTGAGGGCTAGGCCCGGACCAAGGGCCACAACGCCCATCCGGGCCATGGCCCACACCCACAAGACAGGGAGGGCGAAGCCCACGATGGCCGCCACCGCCTTGGCCCCGAGGTGGTGCTCGAGGGGACGGCCCACCACGCCGAGGTCAGGTGCCAGCCGGACTGGGTCGAGGCCAAGGGAGCCGGCCGTCCCGCGCAGGGCACGGCCCAGGCGCGCCGCCCAGAGCCCGGTGAGCCCGGCGGGGGGTTCGGGCTCCGCTGGTGGTGGCACCCGGCCCACGGCATCCAGGGCGTCGGCGAGGGCGACGGGGCGAGGGAACGCCGACCGCCACGCCCCCACCAGGGCCAACCCGGCCAACCCGCCGGCCCCCAGGGCCCACAGGAGCGGGCTCATTGGCGGCCTCCCCACCACGGCGGCTCGGCGTGGTGGGCGGCAGCGGCATCGGGGTCGACGCCTCCCAGCAGCCCATCGGGTTGACGTTCGCCGGTGGCGCGCAGGGTCCAGGTGTGCGCGGCCACGAAGAGGCCGGCGACCGCGCACAGTACGAGCTGGCCGGTGAAGCTTTGGTAGGCCTCGACGTAGTCGCGGTCCGCCAACACGAACACGAGCGAGAAGGCCACTGTGAACCCGGTGATGAGCCGCATCGACGACCGCACCCGGGCGCGCCCGGCATCGACCTTGCGCAGCATGGCGGCGTTGTCGCGGCTCACCTCCGCGAGCGTCGAGAGGAGGTCACCCAACTCGCCGGCGCTGCGCCGGCTGGCGAGGATGAGGGCGGCGACCACCTTGTCGGCCACTGGGTCGTCCAGCTCCGCCGCGAACGAGCGTAGGGACGCCACCATGTCCTCCCCCCGGCCGGCTCGGGCTGCGAGCCGACGCAGCTCGTCTTCGATCGCATGTGGCGCCACCTCGGCGGTGATGAGCACGGCCTGAGCCAGGCCGCTCCCTGAGCCCAGGACGTCACGAAGCATCTCGGTCCAGGTGGCCACGGCGTCGATGCGGGCCAGCGAGCTGCGCCGCCGACGGGTCCCACGGGCAGCCCCGGGTGCCGCGAACCCACCGGCAGCGGCCAGGGCAGTGGCCACCGGCCAGCGGGTGGCAAGGAGCACCAAGAGGGCTGCTGCGAGCCCCAGGCCCACCCGCGTGCCCAAGCGGTCGGGGAGGCGCCGAGGCGGCCCGACCGGGAGGGAAGGCCGGGACCCCGCCGGCTGCAAGGCCCACACCGCACCCACCGCGGCTACGGCCGCCACCATGCCCGTGAGGGCGGCGCCCAGGACGGCCGGGCTCACCGGGCGCTCCGTCTTCCCGCGGCCCGGACAGGGCGCAACGATGGTTCAGCGGTCGGAAGGTGCCAGCCGACGCGGGCCAGACGGTCGAGGGACCGCTGGGACAGGGGATGGGCACCAGCGGACGAGGCGATGCCGTCGGGCCCGGGGGCGAAGACCTCGTTGGTCTCGATGCCCCGTTCGTGGGCGCCGGTCACCTCCCGGACCGACGAGATGAACCGGCGGTTGCCCCGGCGCTCCCGCACGTGGCTGATGTGGATGATGAAGTCGACGGCCTGGGCCACCAGGAGCGCGGTGTGCGGCGGCTCGAGGTGCTCGGGGGCGCAGATGGCGTACATGGCCAATCGCTGAAAGGCGCCGCCCGAAGAATCTGAGTGGACAGTCGCCATCGAGCCGTCTGAGCCCTGGGTCATCGCCTGGAGCATTGGGACCAGCTCAGGGCCTCTGACCTCGCCGACAATGACCCTGGTCGGGTTCATCCGCAGGCCCATGCGCACCAGATCGGCCATGGTGATCTCCCCCGCCCCTTCGACGTTGGCTTCGCGCGCTTCGAGGGAGACGACGTCGGGATGGCGGTCACCGAGGCGGTCGAGGCCGAGCTCGTACGAGTCCTCCACGGTGATGAGGCGTTCCTCAGGCGGCGCCTCGTTCAGCAGCGCCCGCACCAGGGTGGTCTTGCCGGCGTTGGTCTCGCCGGTGACGATGAGGTTGAAGCGGCCCAGGACCAAGGCGCGGTGGAACTCGCCCAGCTCCGGGCTCATCATCCCGCCCTCGACCAACTCGTCAAGGGTCACCCGGGGGTGGCGGTGGACCCGGATCGAGATGTGCACGTCCTGGGTCACGCTCATGCAGGCGAAGAGCCGGCTGCCGTCGGGAAGGCGGAGGATGAGGTGGGGCCGGCCCTCGTCGAAGCGGCGCTCGCTGAGGCCTACGCGGGCGGCGGCGTTGCGCACCCAGCGCTCGAGCTCGTCGTTGTTGCGGGCGATCGGGTGGGGAAGGCGCGTCTTTGACCCGTCGGCCCGGCTGACGAAGCACACGTCCGGCCCATTGATGTCGATGTTCTCGACCTCGGGGTCGGCCATCAGCTCCTCGATCACCCAGCCGAGCCGGCCCATCGACTGCACCGCCGCGCCCACTCGCTGTTCGTCGGCCGCCTCGATGGGCCCCAGCCCTTGCTCGATGCGCTCGCGGGCGAGGCGGTCGAACACCATTCCCAGCAGGGCCTGGGTGAGCTGTCGGAGGTCGTCAGCGTCCATGGCCGGGCGACCTCCCTCGGCGTCGGCCCTCAGGCGGGCGGCCCGGGCGTCGGAGACCTCGGCGTGCGCCCGGCGCACCACGTCGTCGAGCTCGCGGTCGCTCAGTGCCATGCCCGGTCTCCTGTCGGCACCCACTGGGCCACGGACGGACGAGCGTCGTTCGGGGCAGGACCGCAGGGGCCCGAGGACGTTGGCGTGGCTGGCGATGGGCTGGCAGCCACCAACTCGGCGGCCAGGCCCTGGGCCGAGCGGACCAGCGCCGTCCTGGCCAAGCCACGGCCGGACCGGCCTCCCACCAGGGCGCGGGCGGCTCGGGGGTCAGAGGGGAGGGCGGCCACCAGCCGCAGGTCGAGAGACTCGGCCAGTTCGTCGGCACTCCACGGCCCGGTGCCGGTCGCGACCAGGCCCACCTCCCGGCCCAGGGTCCCGACCCGCTCGCGTACGTGGGCGGCCTCCACCAGGTTGGGCCTCGCCACCACCAGGGACCACTGGGCGTTGGCGGCCACCGACGCGGCAGGGCCAGCGGGGTCGAGACGGCCGAGGTCGATGACCACGTCAAGGTCGCCGGTGGACGTGTCGGGATGGACCAGGCTCGCCTGGGCGAGAGAGCTGAGCGCGGCCGACGCCCGGCGAGGGTCGGGGGGAGCAGCCACGGCCCGCACCCCGGTGTCGCCCAGTGGCTGGGCGTGAGCCCAGAGCCCCTCCGTGGTGACCGAGGAGCGGCTCTGGGCGGCGAGGGTGACCAGGCTCGGATCGGCCCACAGGCCCATGTGGCACACCAGCTCGCCGCCGGCCGCGTCCGCCTCGACGACGACGACGTTGCGTCCCGGGGGCCAGGCCGCGGCCAGCGCGAGCGCGGTGGTCGTCGCCCCGGGCGAGCCCCGCGCCGACCAGATGGCGACGACGGTCATGGCTGGCCCGGGAGCACGACCATGCTGACCCGTTCCGCGGCTGCCGCTCCGGCGACGGCGGGAGCCAAGGCCGAACCCACCGACAGGGACACGTGCACGCTGGACGCGGAGTCGGCGGTGTGCTCGACGGAGAGGACCCGAGCCTGGCCCAGGACTGTCGCCAGCTGAGCTGGGCCGTCGCCGCGAGCAGCCTCGACGTTCCCCGCCGTGTAGACGATCTGGACCTGGTCCCCTGCTCGCAAGGAGGCCGGGGGGACACGCGGCCCCTTGAGGACGACCGCCAGCACCGACTCCCCGGGGCCGGGGGCCAGACGCTCGGCGAGATGCCCGCTCACGAGAACTGAGCCCGCCACCAGGGTCACCGACGCGGTGCGCCCCACGACCTCAGGACGCATGGCGGCCGGGACCACCTCCAGCCCCGAGCCGGTGGCGACCTCGGCGACGGCCAAGTCCGAGCTCGTGATCACGGCACCCGCCGGCACCGTGTGGGCCAACACCAGAACCGGCTCCCGCTGCCCGGCGTCGGCGACGAGCGCGGCCGAGCCAGCAGCTCCGAGGGCGGCGACCATCACCAGGGCGATGGCCCGCACCGGGCGCCGCCGCCTGGCTCCCGGCGGTGCCGGGGCCTGCACCGTCCTCGCCGTACCCGCCCCTTTGCGGGGCGCCGTAGCAAGCGCCACTGCACCGTCTCCTTCCCTCGTGCCGCCGCCTCCGGCCGTCAGCTGTGCGCTGTCAGCGGACTACCACCGCCTGCCCTTCCGCCACGCGCATTCGGAACTCCGTGGTGCGGCTGGCCGTCCCCAGGCTTCCGCTCTCACCGTTGCTCGCGGTCCACGTCGCCTCCCAGGTCACCGTGGCCGACGCGAAGTAGGCGAGCCCCGGCTGGCCCGCCGACGAGCGGCGGTAGGTGTGGGCGCAGTCCGACGACTGCTCCTCCTCCCGCAGGGCCGGGTCCCACGCCGTCCCCGCCCCGCACACCACCGGTTCCGAGCCGTCACCCATCCGCCATGTGACCGACCGGGGCGTGGCCACCACGTTGACCGTGAGCCCCCCCTCGGATGCCGATGCTGTTTGGGGGCCCCAGTTCGCGACCCACATCCACGTCGGCAGGTTCACGAGCTGATCGGCGTCGGCCGGCGGGCTCGTCGTCACTGCCGGCGGCGGCAACGGGGTGCGTTGCCCGACCTCGTAGGCGATCTCCGCCGGCGTGCGGGGGGCCGGTCCGGGCGGTGCCCCTGGTCCCGGCGGCCCAGCAGGCGCGGCCGGGCCCGGAGGCGGTGCACCGTCGAAGCCGCCCTTCTCGAACAGGTTGGGGTCGCAGTGGCGACAGTCGAGCGAGGGCGACCCCTCAAAGAGCGGCGGGCGCGGGCTGTCGCCGTCCGAGCCTGAGTTGCCGCCACCTCCGCCCCCCCCGCCCCCGCCCGTGCCGCTGGGGCCCGGGGTAGCTCCGGTCCCGCCCTCGGGTGGGCCGGGGGCGGCCGGCGCGGGCTGGGGTGGTTGCGGGGAGCCGAGGCGCTCAACTGAGGCGCTGATGCTGTCGGCGGTCTTCCTTGCCGCCCCGGTCAGGTCGTGGACGTTGGGCACTGTGATGCCGGGCGAAGTGGAGGTCTGCGCGCCAACAGAGGCCGCGCCCGCAAGGGCGATCGTGGCGGCGAGGGATACCGCTACCGCCGGCCCACCGCGCATCCCGCCACGCCTTCCCAACGTTCCATCTGTGTCAGGGTCGTGATCTTCCAAGAACCGAACTCGTCCACCAGGTCGGCGGAAAAGAGCACCGTGCTCGCTTGGCCCGAGGGGTAGTCGAACGCCGGCGCGCCGGTGCGAGCGTTAACGACCTGGCCGTCATCTACCGAGCAGATCTCGGCGGTGGCCCTTCCCCCACTGACCTCGCCCACGGTGATGCGCCGCTCGGCGACCGAGTTCGGGATGGGCCGCGCCGCCAGGCCGCGGTCGGCCAGAGTCCTGACCACCTGCACGCTCGCGGAGAGCTGCGGCTCGGCCAGGTACGTGGAGAAGAGTGGGTGGTTGGGGTCGGGAACGGCCAAGGCCTCGGCGTCGACCCGGAAGAACCCCCTGATGGCTTCTTCGACGCGCTCCTCGTCGGTCATGGGCGCTGCCGCCCTACCGGTCCCGGCGTCGAGCCGGTCGGCCCGCGACGGGTCGTTGCCTCGGACCACCAGCGCGGTCACGCCGGCACCGGCCACGATCATGGAGAGGGCTGCCGCCGCGAAGCTCATACGCCGCCGGCGGCGGGGCGCGGGCGATAGCGGCTGAGCTCCGGCGGGCTTGACGGCCGTTCTCACGGCCCTTCCTTCGCGGTCCTCATTCCTGCCGTCCTCTCCGCGCCTTCGAAAGAGGTGGCCTCATAATGAACGATGGCCGCTCAGCGGGCAAGGGTGAAATGTGCACCGTGGCGGGGCGACGGTCCGGTTGGTCGTCCTTAGGGCTTCGGACCGCCCGCCGGCAGCCGGCCCCGCCGGGCCGCCCAACGCCGGACATCCGGCCAGTACCAGACGAAGGAGCCCGTGGTCGCTGACGGCGTGAACACGGGCTGAGGGAACTCCGGGTCGGTGCGCAGGTAGTAGTGCACGAGCTGGACGCGCTTGAGCTCGAGCAGCTCCGTGATCCGGCGCGCGTCCACGAGGAGATCGACATCCACCCTCCGCCCCACGCCGGCACCGTAGCCACAGTTCCGGGACCCTAAGCCAATTCGCCCGTGTTGTAAAGTCTTACAATCAGGGTCTTCAGCGAGGCCACCGGTACTTCCCGGTCCCACCAGTTCTGGTGGCATGCGCCGTCCAGCCGTCGTAGCGGCCGTTCTCGCAACCCTAGGAGCGTGCGGTGTACCGCGCCCAGGTCCCCCTGCCGGGCCGACATCGATCGCGCCTTCGTCTCAGCGTGCCGTCGTGGAAGCCCCGCCTAGCCACGGCGACCACAGCGACCACGGCGATCACGAAGAGCCCTCAGGGGCTGCCGGGGCAACCGTCCCCCTCGACGACGACCGACGCCGCGGTCTCGGTCTCCCGCCCCTGGGTACCTCAGCCGACGGGTCGCAGCTCCCGCCGCTCGGGGCCGACGAGTGGCTCGTCGCTCAGGTCGTGGCCGCCCGGTTCCTCATGGTCCAGACCAACTTCTCGGTGGCCGAGGAACCGGACGCAGTGACGGCTCGACGCGCTCTGTACACGAGCCGGCGGCTGGCCGAGGACCTTGCTATGGCTGGCGCGGGCGGGACGGCCGGGGCTGCGGTCGATGACCTGCGGGCCAGCGGGACGCAGTTCTTTGGCGAGGTTGTCGGGCTGGTCATCGTGGACAAGAGCCGGGTGACCGCGACCGTGGCCGCGTCGGTGCGCCGGTGGAGCGTCTCGACGGAGGGGAGCGGACCTGCGCGCCTGTCGTTCTACGTGCTGCGGCTGGTGCTGGACGAGGAGGCCGAGAGGTGGGCCGTCGTCGACGTGGAGGTCACGTGACGCTGGTCCTCGCCGCGGTTGCGGTCGCCGCCGTCGGGTTCATGGCAGCGGCCCTCGCCGCCCTTCTCCTGGTGATGCTCATCCTCGGGGCCCAGGCCGAGGCCGACGCCCGCCCGGTGGCCGGGCCCTCGGAGGCAGCCCTGGCCGACATCCCCGCCGACCTGCTGCCGGTCTACCGGGAGGCAGCCGAGTCGACGTGCGCGATGCGATGGTCCGTGCTCGCCGCGGTAGGGAGCGTGGAGAGTGACCACGGGCGGTCCACGTTGCCGGGGGTCCACTCCGGCGCCAACTCCTCGGGCGCCATGGGCCCGATGCAGTTCCTGGGACCGACCTGGGCGGCCTACGGCGTTGATGGTGACGGCGACGGGGCCCGGGACGTCTACAACCCAGTGGACGCCATCTGGGGGGCGGCCAACTACCTGTGCGCCAACGGGGCCGGCGACGGCCGTGAGCGCAATGCGCTCTGGCACTACAACCACGCCGACTGGTACGTCGACCAGGTCCTGGAGATCGCCGCCACCTACGAGGCCGCTGGCTCCGTCCCCCCCGGTGACGCCCGGGCACTGGTCGACCACCCGAACCTGACCCTCACCCCCGGCGCCCGCCAGGACCTGCTCGACGGCATCATCGACCAGCGCGTCGTCGACCTGCTGGCCTGGGCCGTGGAGCGCCACACGATCGCGGTCAGCGTGCTCAAGACCGGCCACAGCCAGTACGTGGCCGGTACCAACCGGGTCTCCAATCACTGGGTAGGCCGGGGCGTGGACATCTACGCCGTCGCCGGCGAGCTCGTCAGCCGTTCGTCGGGGGCCGCCCGAGCCTTCGCCATCGCCGCCCTCGACCTGTCCCCGCCCGCTCGCCCCACCGAGACCGGGCTCCCGTGGCCCGACCTGACGGACCGCCCCGGCGTGTTCAGTGACGACGCCCACCAAGGCCACATCCACTTCGGCTGGTCGGCAAACCCTCCGGAATGAGTACAGGGGACGACAGGATGGCCAACCAGAGCGCTGACGACAGCACCCTCCTCGACGTGGCCGGCGCGGCGGCCTACCTGCAGGTGAGCGAGGCCTTCATCCGCCGCCTCGTCCTTGAACGCCGCCTCCGCTACTACAAGCTCGGCAAGTTCGTCCGCTTTAGGCCGGTGGACCTCGACGCCTTCGTCGAATCCGGCCGCCAGGACCCCGTCCAGCCGTGGGCCCAGTTCAGGTCCGCGTCCCGGACCGGCGCGACCCGACGGGGGACAAGTGGCCGGGCCGGGCTGACGACGAAGGTGTCTTCTGCGAGGAAACGGTAGGGATGGTCCTTGTCCTGCCCCCGCGCGTCCTGGACACATTCGAATCCGGAACCTGTTCGGGCTCCAGGTTGCTCCTACCCGGGGCCGCCGATGCTGCCGCTACCGAGGTCCTCCGCTCCCGCAGGGGCTCGTTGGTGGGCGTCGGCCACGGGACCGGACATCGCTCGGTGAGCAACCGAACGCGTACGAGGCCTCTCTTCGAGCCCAACTCCCCACGCCAGCAGTCACAGGGCCAGGCCCTGCTCGGTCGCATGCGCCCACCGTCTGCCCGGCTGGTCCTACGGACCTGTCACGCCGACCACGGGTTACGGAGGGCGCAGCCCTGCCGTCCCCGACGATCGGCGGGACTGGCGCGGTGGGCGCGCCGGTGGGCGGTGCAAGAAGGCCGGGCAGACGGCAGATGGCTCCGACGTGGCAGCGGCGAGCCCGCGGTGCGAGCCGGGTGAGCACCTGGCCCGAGCCGTGGCCCGAGTACGAGTCGGCGCACCGTCCACCGACCGAGGTACCCGAAGGCGCACTGGCCGGCTTGCCAGCGGCGCCGCTCCGCCAGGTGATGGCCAGCTACATGGTCCGCGATGGCGCCGACGTGGTCGAGACAGCTCGCGCCCTGGGGCTCGATAAGGGGTATGCCCTCGCCGTCATCAGCGGCGAGTTGGCCACGATCGACGCCCGCACCGTGCGCCGGCTGTCCGATCACCTCAACCTCGCCCCCGAGGACATCTGGGGCGGGGAGCTGGGAGCAGCCATCGGCTGGGTGTATGGCCCCCTCAGCCCCGCCGACCTTCAGTGGGCGCCCGCCCCTCCCGCGGAGCCGGTCTATCCCACTCTGCCGGAGCTTGAGCCTCCAGACTTCGATCTATAATGTAACGCTGTGGAACTAACTCAGATATCTCCTTCTGAGCAGGCCATCGTGGTCGTCGAACGGGCCGTGTTGCGCGCCGTCCTGCCGGCCACGGTGGACGTGCGCACGTTCGAGGCCGCCCTGGCAGCTGCTTGGGCCGAGGTCGTCACCAACCACAGCGGCCAGGCTGACATCCTCAGGGTGGCCCACGCCCTCGACCCTCACTGGCACGACCCCCTGCGCCCCCCCGGAAACCGGGCCCCAGCTACCCCTGCCCGTAGGCCCGGTCCCGGAGGCCGCGCTGGATGAGCCCGCCTGCGCGCTTGTGAGGGCCCCCGACCTTGTGATGCGGGTCGGCTGGCACGCATGCGGCTAATACCGGATCGGACGGGTACGCGGTCCTGATGGGCGTGCGTCAGTCCTTGGGCGCGAGAGGGGTTGGTGGGACGTGCAACCGACCGGCACCTCTGGCGCGTGGGGAGCGTTGGACAAGCAGCGCCGTTCGCCGCTGATCCGCAAGACCACTCAGAGTGAGCACGATCGAACCCGTCTGGTTCGGAGGATGCCCGGCGCGTAGTGCTCGCTCCCCGGTGGATCCGAGGGGTGTTCAGCATGATCCGTCGCGCCGCGAATCGGGTAGTTCATTTGAAGGAGCCCGCCAAGGGCATTCCAGGATAGACCGATGCAGTATAGTCATCGAACTTGCGGCCAAGATCTCGCTATTCAGTCAATCCCATGGATTTCTCCCATTTACGGAAGCCCTCGCCGAGTCCACAAAGAGTCCACATCCTGGCGCCGAAAGGGGTGTTGGAGGGCGCAGCAGCGCGCAGCTGAGAACGCCCTGACCAGGACTGTTACGTCTCGGCCGCAGGTCGCTGGACCCCCCTGGGTTAACTACGGATCAGAAGGTTGGGGGTTCGAATCCCTCCCAGCGCGCTGGCTGGCTGGCTGGCTGGTATCGGCGCGGACACCTCGTTCGCCGCGGTCGATCCCCCGCTACTGGACACCCGAGCAGGCGCGGGAGCTCCTCGGCTTGATGGAGGGCGGCTGGACGCCGAGCGCCTCAGCCCCGCCGACCCGACGTCGTTCCCCAACCTTTAGCTGGCTAGAAGACCGCGGAGCAAGGGCGGCGGCGTCCCACTCGGTTTGTCCAGGCGGACGCGCAGGTCGGCCCGGTCGGTGGCCCAGCGCTCGTCCTCGGCGTCGAAGTCCCGGGCAGCGCCCCCCCATCCCGACCACCGGGCCAGGACGGCCTGCTCGTGCGCGGTGGCCGGCCGGGCTGGCGGTCGAGCGTCGCCCGCACGTCGAGGGCATCGAGATTGGCTCGCAGGCCTTAGGGGGCGAGGTCGGCCTGTCCGTGAGGGCGGAAGACCGGCGGCGGGAGGCTTAGGTCTCCTCCACCTCCGGCGACCAGAGGTCGCTCATGTCCGGGATCAGCGGCTCCCAGTCCTTCTCCAGGTCCTCGTCCTCGGTGCCCTCCGGCGGGAAGTCCTGGTAGAGCTCCGAGAACGCCACTTCCTCGGCCATGAGGCGGCCCATGTTGGCCCGCCCCAGCTCCTCCAGCCAGCCCTGGGGGTCGGAGGTCGTCGCCCCCGTGACCGGGGCCAGCCCCTCCACCCGGTCCCTCAGCTGGTCCCCCAGGTCGGTGAAGAAGCCGATCGGGTCGGGGATCTGCGCGAACCGCTTCGGGCAGTGGTCCCTCACGTAGGCCATCGCCCGGGCGCCGTAGGGGCTCATCTGCCCCAGCGGCCCGTCGTCCATCGGGGCCATCGTCGTCGCTGGCACCGGCCTCGGCAAGAAGCTCCTCGAAGCTGAGCTGCTGCCCCTCCCAACCGGGGCGCCTTCTTCCCTGCGGCACCGGCCTCGCCTCATGCCCCAAGGCTAGGGCGAGCCGACGACATAGCGGTGGCTTTGCCGATCACCTGTCGCCCTGGGGCCGCCGGGGCACCGCGGCGTCCGCGGGCTCAAAGGCCGGTCTCCAGTTCGGGGGCGGACGGGGTTGGCCCGTCGGCGGCGGGTGCCGGCGCGGGCCCATGCCGGGGCACCGGCCGGGGGCCAGTGTGGTCGAGCCTCTGGCCCAGCCGCTCGTGAGCCGGGGCGTCGAGGGCGGTGAGTCGATCCCCCGCCACGGGACGCCCGAGCAGGCGCGGGAGCTCCTTGGCTTGATGGAGGGCAGCCGGACGTACCCGGTCTAGGCGTTCCTATTGGGGTCTGGGTTGCGTATCGGCGAGCTCGTCTCGTTGAGGTGGGCGAACGTGGACCTCGATCGCTGGCGAGTCCATATCGTCGAGTTCGTCGTGGTCCTTGGGCCCGATCTGGTCGTGTCGCCCGGCAAGAGCCGGGACGGGGTGCGCAGCGTCGAGCCGGACGACGGCCTGGGTGCGAGCCCTGCGGGCTCAGCGGAAGCAACAGGCGGAGGAACGCCTCGCGGCTGCGGAGTACGTCGAGACCGAACACACCCGCTCGGTGGTCGATCCGCAGCACGCTCACGGTCGTGGTGTCGTCGTCGACCTCGTCCACAACGCGGTAAGGGCGTCGTCGTCCAGCCCACGGACGCCCATCCTCTCCCACCCGCTCGGCGGCTCACCCGTCGTGGTCGGCGACGTCAGCTCTGGCAGCACGGCAACCTGCACGAGCTCGGTACCGGAAATGGCTCCCAGGAATTCTCACTTCCGGCCTTTCGAGACCCGTTCCCGGGTTGCCGCCGACGACCTGGCTGGGACGAGATGGGCCCGCTCTGGGGGCAGGCGAAGGACGCCATCGCCGCCCTCGCCGGGCCCGGTTGAGCCTCGCCGCGCGCCCGGCAGGATAGGCGGGCAGAATGGCGGCGGTGGGCAACCATGGCGCAGGTTTCGTGATCGTCGAGGACCTGGTCCGGCCCGGCGACCGGCGGCCGCGGCGGCTGCTGCGGGGGCCGGCCCTGGTGGTGGGCGTGGTCGTCGTGCTGGCCGGGTTGGTCCTGCTGCTGCCGGCCATGTTCGTGATGGGCGCCGTGGTCCTGTCGCTGCGGCTCAACAGCAGCGTGGACTTCGGCGGGGACCCGTCGGTGTGGTTGTGGGTGGCCGGTTCGTTGGTGGCCGGCTACGTGGCCATCCGGGTCGGCACCCGCCTGGTGCGGGGCCGGCGCCACGCTGCCCTGTTCCTGAGGAGGTTCGGCTTCACCGACGCCACCGAGGCCCTGAGCACGGCCGTGGCCAGGGGCCTGGGCCGGCGCTGGCGGCTCGTCACCCTCGACGACCAGAAGGTGGCTCCCGTCGGTGTGGGCGGGCGGACGCAGTGGCTGTTCCGGGTCACGCCGTGGTTGCTGGCGGCCGGCCTCGCCGTCCTTCTCCTGTGGGTCGTGCCCCCGTGGTTCGACGCCCAACTGGAACGGGCCATCGAGGGTGCGGCCAGTGACGCCTTCGAGCAGGCCGACGACCCCATCAGCGGCATCTTCGGCGCCCTCTTCGCGGCGCTGATCGTCGGAGTCGTGGTGGGCGTGATGATGATGATGGTGGCCCTCGTGCCCGCTGCCCTGGCCGGCTCGCTGCTGCTGTTCTCGGTCGGCGGCCGGCGAGCCATCCGCCGGGCCGAGCGCCGCCGGGCCGTCGTGGTCGACCGCCGGGGACAGATCGACGCGGTCACCCGCTCCGTGCGGCGGGCGGCCAACCGCATCTACGCACCCCGGCTGACGGTCGTCCGCTGCGCCAACGAGGTCTGGCAGGACGTCGTCCGCCGCCTGGCCGGCCTGACCGACACCGTGCTGATCGACGTGTCCGAGGTGTCGGGCGGCCTGCTGTGGGAGCTCGACGAACTGGGCCCGGCCCTGCGCGACCATTGGGCCCTGGTGGGCCGCCACGACCGCCTCCAGGCCCTGCTGGCCGACCCCAGTGCCGACGCCTCCCGCCTGCGCCAGGTGCTCGACGGCCAGCGGGTGCTGGCCTACCGGGTCGACGACCTCGGCCGCTTCGAGGCCAGCCTGCGCCGGCGCCTCGACATGGTGGCGTGATCGGCGTGATCGGCGTGATCGGCGTGATCGGCGTGATCGGGTGAGCGGGGCGCAGCTGGCCGAGGTCAACGTGGCCCGCCTGCGGGCCCCGATCGACGACCCGGAGATGACCTCCTTGGTGCGGGCGCTCGACGACGTGTTCTGGCTGGCCGAACGCAGCCCCGGGTTCGTGTGGCGGCTACGCCCCGACGACGGCCCCCTGCTCTACGGCGACCTCGACGGCGCCGAGGTGGTGGTCACCCTGTCCACGTGGACCGACTTCGCGGCCCTCCAGAGCTACGTCTACCGCACGGCCCACGGTCTGTTCATGCAGCGCCGGGCCCGGTGGTTCGTGCCCGTCGGTGGCTTCACCACGGCCATGTGGTGGGTGGACCAAGGTAGCCAGCCGACCGTCGACGACGGCCTGGAACGGCTACGCCACCTGCGGGACCGCGGCCCGTCGCCGTTCGCCTTCTCGTTGCGTCGCCAGTGGGGCCCCGACGAGGCGCCCGTCAGCGGGAGATGAGCACCCGGGGCAGGGGGGCGGGCGGAGCCTCGACCACCGTCCACTCCTCGGGGATGGGCAGGGCGGCCGCCCCCGCGCCGGCCAGGGGCCGGGGCCGGCGGGGCTCTCGTGGCCACGAGCTGCCGCCCCAGCCCCGGTAGATCAGCAGGCCGTCGGGGTTGGGAACGGCATCGAGGGCGGCTTCGACACCCGCGTCGGCCCGGAACGCGTCCCACTGGTCGGAGTCGGCGAACCCCAGCTCAAGGACCACTCCCCAGCGCAGGTCGTGGAAGCGCCAGTCAGTGGCGCCGTGGTAGATCGCAGCCTCGATGAGGCTGTCGCCGTGGGCCTCGACCCACAGGCGGGCGGGGTACTTCCCGTCAAGTACCTCGATCGACATCTCGTACACGGCAACCCCATTGTACGCCCGAGGGGGGCCCCAAGGCCAGGGGCCCCAATCTGCGTTCTCGGGAGCTACGGCGTGAACGTCTTCTCGATGGGTGCCCCCACGAGGTTGCCCCACTCGGTCCACGAGCCGTCGTAGTTGCGGACGTCGGAGTGGCCCAGCAGGTGGGTCAGCACGAACCAGGTGTGGCTCGACCGCTCGCCGATCCGGCAGTAGACGACCGTCGAGTCGTCGGTGCCGACGCCCAGCTCGTCGTGGTAGATGGCCCGCAGGTCGTCGGCCGACTTGAACGTGCCGTCGTCGTTGGCCGCCGTCTTCCAGGGCTTGGACTTGGCCGTGGGGATGTGGCCGCCCCGCAGCGCCCCCTCCTGGGGGTACGCGGGCATGTGCAGCAGCTCGCCCGAGTACTCCTGGGGCGAGCGCACGTCGATGAGCGGCCCCTGGCCGAGGTGGGCCAGCACGTCGTCGCGAAAGGCGCGGATGGGGGCGTCGTTGCGCTCCACCACCGGGTAGTCGGTGCCCTCCCGCTTGGAAACGTCGGTGGTCATGGGCCGGCCCTCTTCGACCCACTTGGCCCGGCCGCCGTTGAGCAGGCGGACGTCGGAGTGGCCGAACAGCGTGTAGACCCACAGCGCGTAGGCCGCCCACCAGTTGAAGTTGTCGCCGTAGAACACGATCGTGGAGCCCCGCCCGATCCCGCTGCGGGAGTTGAGGCGGGCGAAGCCCTCGCCGTCGACGTAGTCGCGGGTCACGGGGTCGTTCAGGTCGAGGTGCCAGTCGACCTTGACCGAACCGGGGATGTGGCCGGTGTCGTAGAGCAGCACGTCTTCGTCGGACTCCACGACGACCAGGTCGGGGTTGTCGAGGTTGTCGGCGAGCCACGCGGTGGTGACGAGGCGCTCGGGGTGGGCGTACTGCTGAAGCTCGGGTGCCGGGTCGTGCGGTACGGGCATCCTGGTCCCCCTTCTCGGGTCTGATGTTCGCTCACTGGCACTCTAGTGCCGAAAACCCGACCTTGGGGATCGGGATTTGTTGAACGAGCCAAGGGCTGGGAACATTGGGGCCATGGCCACCGCCCCGCCCCTGCAACGGATCGTCGACCTGTTCGCCGGTGCCCCCAAGGACCTGAGGGTGCAGGCCCTGCTGGAGTACTCCCGCAAGGTCCCGCCCCTGCCCGAGCGCTACGCCGACCATCCCGAGCTACTGGAGGCGGTGCCTGAGTGCCAGACCCCGTTCTTCCTGGCCACCGAGCTCGACGCCGACCAGCGGGTGCGGCTCCACTTCCAGGTGCCGGCCGAGGCCCCCACCACCCGGGGGTTCGCCGGCATCCTCCACGAGGGCCTCGACGGCACGACGGCCGACGAGGTGCTGGGCACGCCCGACGACTTCTACCTGAAGATGGGCCTGGGCGAGGCCATCTCGTCGCTGCGCCTGCGGGGGATGAGCGCCATCCTCGGGCGCCTCAAGCGTCAGGTGCGCGAGCAGGTCGCCGTCCGCGGTGACGGCACCGGCGCCACCGCCGAGGACTGACCCGGGCTGCGCTCAGGTGGCCGGGGCGGGCTCGGCGACCTCGCGGCCGGCCCAGAAGCCTCCGAAGGGCACGATCGACATGAACAGCAGCCGCAGCGCCTTGCCGCCGCTCCACCCAAGTTCCTCGCGCAGGCGCAGGACGAGCACGAAGTAGGCGAACCAGGCGATGCCGTGGATGGGGCCCAGCACGCTGATGTAGCGGGGCCCGTCGAACACCCGGTAGAGCACCACCGCCGACATCAGGACGATGAACGTCACCGCCTCGACGTACGCGACGAGCACGAACGCCCGCGTCGGTCCCTGGGGCTGCGAGCTATCCGGCGACGTGGCCACGGCCCGAGTATGGCTGCCGGCGCCCTGCCGAGGCCAGACGGGCGGCCGGGCTCGTCCCCGAGGGTCAGGGGTGGGGCCGGCGCCCTTCGGCCAACATGGCCACGAAGCCGGCGATGCGCCGGGCGCGGGTCTCGGGCCGCTTGGCCTCGGCCACCCGGTGGAGCACGGCGTAACGGTTCTGGGCGTCGAGGGCCGCGAAGGCGGCGGCCGCCACTGGGTCGGCGTCGAGGGCGGTCCGTAGGTCGTCGGGCACGGTGGCCTTGCTGGGCGGGTCGTAGGCCGCCTCCCAGCGACCGTCAGCCCTGGCCCGCTCGACCTCGGCCAGCCCACCGGGCTGCATCCGCCCGGCCGCGATGAGGGCCTCGGCCTTGTCCCGGTTGATCTTCGACCACCGGCTGCGGGCTCTCCGGGGCGTGAACCGCTGGAGGTACCAGGTGGTGTCCAGGCCCTTGGACTGCCCGTCGATCCAGCCGTGGCACAGCGCCGACTCGACGGCCTGGGCGTACGTGACGGTGGGCACGCCCGACCCCTTGCGGGCGAACTTCAGCCACACTCCCGGGGCCGTCGCGCCGTTGGCCGCCAGCCATGCCTCCCAAGCCGCCTGCGACTCGAACGGCTCGACGGCCAGGTCGGCGGCCATAAGACGGTCAGGTGCGGGGGGCGAGCAGGCCTTCGAGGACGGTGGCGAGCTGGCCCAGGGCCTGGAACAGCACGGCGGCCGACGGCTGGGTGTCGTACACCTGGCTCAGCAGCTCGATCCCCATGAACAGGGCGACCACGCCCATGGCCACGTCGTGGGCGGGCACGGTGCGGGCGTAGGGCGTGCCCTCCATGACCCGGGTGGCGGCGTCTTCGACGAGCTGCACCCACGGGTCGAAGAAGGCCTGCATCTGGGCGGCCAACTCCGGGGACGCCCCCGAGGCGGCCAGCATCTGCGACAGCACCCGGATGTTGCCCTCGGCCACGTCCTCGCGGTGGCACTCGGCGCCGACGGCAACCAGTTCGGCCAACGTCGTGACGCCCGCCAGCCGCTCCTGGTAACGGGCCATGCGTTGGGCGCTGATGCTCTCCACGGCGGCCAGCAGCACCTGCTGCACGCTGCCGAAGTGGTAGAAGATCAGGGCCTGGTTGAACCCGCCCGCCCGGGCGATGGCGCGGGCGCTGGTGCCCACCACCCCCTCGTCGCGGATCGTCTGCAAGGCGGCCTCGACGATGCGGGCGCGGGTCTCGTCGCCGGCGTTGGTGCGGGCCGTGGGCGAGGCCATCACGAGAACGGTAACACCGCGTTGCGACCTCGGGAGTGGACGCTCCTAGAATGGGTGCTCATGCGGTTACGGGTCGAGGAGCTGGCCAAGGCCGCCGACGTGTCGGTTGACACGGTCCGCTACTACCAGAAGCAGCGGTTGCTGCCCGCCCCCGAGCGTGACGGCCGCAACGCGGTCTACACGGGCGAGCACCTCGAGCGCATGGCCCGCATCAAGGACCTCCAGCGCCGGGGCTTCAGCCTGGCCGTTATCGGGCGGTTCCTGGCCGGCGAGCTCGACCCCGCCGACGAACGCCTGGCCGCGGCCGTGGCGGAAGCGGGCGGGCAGGGGTCTGACGGAGTGGCCGAGGAGCTGTTCGACATAGCGGAACTGGCGGCTCGCACCCAGGTCCCCGCGCCCATGCTCGACGCCCTCGTGCGCGACGGGCTGTTGGTCGGGCGCCGCCACGACGGCGAGGTCCGCTTCTCCCAGGCCGACGTGGACATCGTGACCGGGGGGATGGCGGTCCTGGAGACCGGTCTGCCCCTGCCCGAGCTATTGGCCCTGGCCCGGCGCCACAACGACGCCACCCGGGAGTTCGCCCTGGAGGCCGTCGAGCTGTTCGACACCTATGTCCGCCGGCCGTTGCGCGACACCGACCTGCCCGAGCCCGAGAAGGCCGAGCACATGGTGGCCGCCTTCCGGACGCTGCTCCCGGCCGTGACCGAGCTGGCCAGCTACCACTTCCGGCGCGTGCTGCTGGCGGTGGCCCAGGAGCACTTCGAGCCCGTGTTCGACCCGGTGGGCGACCCCGTGGGCGAGCCCCTTTGAGCGCGCCCGACCTGCCCCAGGGGGAGGAGAAGGTCAGGGCGGTGGAGACGATGTTCGACCGCATCGCCCCCCGCTACGACCTCATGAACCGCCTGCTCACGTTCGGCATGGACGTGGGGTGGCGCCAGCGCACGGTGGCCGCCCTCGGGCTACCGCCCGCCAGCGTGGCCCTCGACGTCGCCTGTGGCACCGGGGACCTGTGCCGGGAGCTCCATAAGCAGGGCTACCGGGCCGTGGGGGTCGACCGGTCGTTCGGCATGCTGGCCGCGGCCCGTACGTCGGCCCCCCTGGTCCGGGGGGACGGCCTGTGCCTGCCCGTGCCCGACGGGTCGGTGGACGGGATCGTGTGCGGGTTCGCCCTGCGCAACTTCGAGTCGCTCCCCCCGTTCTTCGCCGAGTGCGCCCGGGCGCTGCGCCCGGGCGGGCGAGTGTCGCTGCTGGAGGTGTCCGAGCCGGCCAACCCCGTGCTGCGGGCCGGTCACTCGGTCTACTTCGGCAAGGTCGTGCCCCTGGTGGGCGGCCTGCTGTCGGACCGGGCCGCCTACCGCTACCTGCCCAAGTCGGTGGCCTACCTGCCCGGGGAGGAACGGTTGGTCGCCCTGCTGGGGGAGGCGGGGTTCGACAGCGCCCGGCGCCTCACCCTGTCGACGGGCATCGCCCAGTTGCTCACCGGCACCCGGAGGTGAGCCGGTGAGGTCGTTGCGCTCCGTGACCCGTGAGCTGCCGGCCGGGACCGACCCCCTCGACGGGTTGGCGGCTGGTTCGTTCGTGTGGTCCCACGAGGGGACCGCCCTGGTGGGTACGGGGGTGGCCGCCCGGGTGGCGGTGGCCACCGGACCGGGCCGGCTGGAGAAGGCAGCCGGTGAGGTCGCGACCCTGCTGGGCGCTATCGAGGTCGACGACCCGCTGGGGCTGGCCGGGACCGGACCTCTGGCCGTGGGCGCGCTGGCGTTCCACGACGGCCAGGAGAGCGAACTGATCGTGCCCGCTCGGGTCGTCGGCCGCGACGCCGACGGCCGGGCCTGGGTCACCGAGGTCGGGCCCGCTCCGGCCTCCGCCCGCGGCGCGGTCGTCGGCCCAGCCCGCGGCGCGACCCCCACCCAGGTCCGCGGCGCGACCCCCGGCCGGCCGCCGGGCCTGGAGCCGACCAGCTTTGCCGTCGAGTCGGCCGGTGGGCGCATGGCGTGGACAGCGGGCGTGCGGGGCGCTCTCGACGCCATCGCCGCCGGCCGCATCGAGAAGGTGGTCCTGGCCCGGCGGGTCACCGTGTGGGGCGACCAGCCGTTCGCCGCGGCGGCCGTGGTTGACAGGCTGCGCCGGTCCCATCCCAGTTGCTTCACCTTCGCCACTCCGGCCGGCTTCGTGGGCGCCAGCCCCGAGCTGCTCCTGCGCCGGCGGGGCCGGTGGGCGTGGTCGAGGCCCATGGCCGGAACCGTCGAGCGGGGCGGGGGCCGGGCCGAGGACCGGCGCCGGGAGTCGGCGCTGCGTTCGTCGCCCAAAGAGCGTGACGAGCACCGCCTGGTGGTCGAAGACGTCAAGGCCCGGCTGGAGAGGGCCTGCCCCGAGGTGTTCGTGAAGCGGCCCGAGGTCGTGGCCTTGTCTTCGGTCACCCACCTGGCCACGTCGGTCACGGCCCGGCTGGGCACGCCCGCGCCCACGGCCCTCGACCTGGTGGCCCTGCTCCACCCCACCCCGGCCGTAGGTGGCGCCCCCCGGGAGGCCGCCCTGGCCGCCCTGGCCGCCCTCGAACCGTTCGACCGGGGCCTCTACGCCGGGCCCGTGGGCTGGGTCGACCGCCGGGGCGACGGCGACTGGGCCGTGGCCCTGCGCTGCGCCCAGCTCGACGGCCGCCGAGCCACGCTGTGGGCCGGCGCGGGCATCGTCACCGGCTCGTCCCCCGAAGCCGAGTGGGCCGAGACCCAGGCCAAGCTCGAACCCATGCTCCGCGCCCTAGTCCGGGTTTGAGTGACAGTGAGCAAAAATGTACCGGAGAGGTTCATTTTTACTCAATCGTCGGCGTCGTGGCGGTGGCCTGGGCTACGGCGGACCAGGCTTTGTGGTGGCGGGCGACGTTGGTGGAGCGGTCGCCGGTGGGGACGATGACGACCTGCACGCCGCCGTCGGCCACGGCGGCCAGGACGGCGGGCACGACGTCGGCGGCCCGGGTGGCGCGGCGGGCGGGTACCCCGTAGGAGGCGGCCACGGCGGCCAGGTCGAGGCCGTGCGGTGTGCCGAACAGTTCCTCGAAGGCGGGCTGGGCCGCCTGGGGGAGGAACGAGAAGATGCCGCCGCCGTCGTTGTCGAGCACGACGAGCACGGCCTGGTCGGTACGTTCTGCGGCCCGCAGGAGCCCACCGGCGTCGTGGAGGAACGTCAGGTCGCCGAGCACCCCGACCACGGGCGAGGCCGGTGCCGCCACCCGGCTTACCCCGAGCACCGTGGACACGAAGCCGTCGATCCCGTTGGCCCCCCGGTTGGCCAGCCAGCGCAGGCCGGCCCGGGGGGCCACGAACGACTCGGCGTCGCGCACGGGCATGCTCGAACCCACGACCACCGTCGAACCCCCGGGCAAGGCGGCGGCCAGGTCGCGCACCACCCGTCCCTCGAAGGGCTCGTCCCACGAGTTCAACAGGCTGTCGACGGCGTCCCGGGCGGCGGCCTCCAGGGCGGCCCACCGGGCCAACCACCAGTTGTCCGCCCCCCGCCAGCAGACCCGTTCGGCCACGGCCGAGAGCAGGGCGTCGGGGCTGGCCACCACCCGCCGGCTGGCGGCCCGGTGCGGGTCGAGCCACGCACCGCCGGGGTCGACCAGCACGTGGGGCACCGACGGGCCCAGCCAGGCGGTCGCCGCCCGGTTGGTCAGGGGGGCGCCGATGTGGACGGCCAGGTCGGGCTTCATGGCCTCGGCCACCACCGGCGAGCGCAGGAGGGGGTCGTAGGTCGACACCGAGTGGGGCCCGGTGCGCAGCCCGGAGACGGCGTCGGCCATCACCGGCCAGCCCGAGGCCCGGGCGAACCGTTCCACCACTGCGGGCGAGGCCCCCGCACCCCACCCGCACACGATCACGCCCCGCTCGGCCGCGTCCACGGCCCGGGCTACGGCGGCCACGTCGGCCGGGTGGGGCTGAGCCGGGTTGGGCCGGGACGCGACCCACGGCTGGTCGCCGGGCCGTCCCGGAGCGGGAACGAGGTCGGCTTCGCCGGGCACCAGCGGTTCACGGAAGGCGAGGTTGAGGTGGACGGGCCCGGCCGGTGGGCCGAGCGCCTCGGCCGACGCCCTGGCAGCCACCGACCGCCAGTAGCGGGGCGCGCCGGCGAGATCCTCGGGGGCCCCGACCTCGGCGAACCAGCGCACGGCGTCGCCGTAGAGCTTCAACTGGTCGATGGCCTGCCCCGCGCCCGTGTCCCGCAGCTCGGGTGGGCGGTCGGCGGTACACACGATCAGCGGCACCCGGGCGTGCCACGCCTCGACGACCGCGGGGTGGAAGTTGGCGGCCGCCGTGCCCGACGTGCACAGCACCACCACGGGCCGGCCCGAGGCCTTGGCTGCCCCCAGGGCGAAGAACGACGCCGACCGCTCGTCGAGCACCACCGACAGCCGCAGCCGCCCGTCCGCGGCCAGGGCCAGGGCCACGGGAGCCGACCTCGACCCCGGGGCCACGACCGCGTCGCTGACGCCCGCCCGCGCCCATTCGTCGACGAAGGCCCTCGCCATCGCTGTGCCCGCGTCTGTCACGCGAGGATGTCCCCGTGCTCAACCGTGTGGTGTCGCCCCCGGCCACCGGTCCCGGGTCTGCCCGGGTGGTCCTCGTCCACGGCTTCACCCAGACCCACCGCTCCTGGGACGAGGTGGCCGAGGCCCTGGCCAGGTGCTTCGAGGTGGTCAGGGTGGAGCTGCCCGGCCACGGGGGGTCGGCCGGTGTGCGTCTCGGGTTCGAGGCCGCGGCCGCGGCCGTGGCCGAGGCCGGGGGTGGGCCCGCAACCTACGTGGGTTATTCGATGGGCGGGCGCCTGTGCCTGCGCCTCGCCCTCGACCACCCCCACCTGGTCGAGTCGCTGGTGCTGGTGGGGGCCTCGCCGGGGATCGCCGACGACGAAGCCCGCCAGGAGCGGTGCCGCTCCGACGCCCTGCTGGCCGGGGACCTCGAACGGGGCGAGACTCGCGAGTTCCTCAAGGCCTGGCTGGCCCAGCCCATGTTCGAGGCGACGACGCCCCGCCCCGAGGAACTGGCGGCCCGGCGGGCCAACCCGCCCGAGGGCCTGGCCGCCGCCCTGCGGGACCTGGGCACGGGCAGCCAGGAGCCGTTGTGGCACCGCCTGGGCGAACTGGCAGGCCCTGTGCTGCTGGTGGCGGGTGAGAAAGACGCCAAGTTCCGGGCCATCGCCGAGAAGATGGCGGCCGCCATCGGCCCGGGGGCCACGACCGCCTGGGTGGAGGGCGCCGGTCACGCCGTCCCCCTCGACCGGCCCCGCGAGTGCGCCGCCCTCATCGCCGGCGCGGCCTCCGCCACGCCGGCCTCCGCCCGCCCGGCCTGAGGGTGCCCCGACCGGGGCATCACACGGCATCCGCGACCCGGCCCAGTGAGGCCGCCAGCGGCCGTCCTGCTCCTCACGCGGCCGCCTCCGCCGGCCCGCCAGGATCGCGGCCGTCCTGCTCCTCACGCGGGCACCGCGAACCGGCGCAGCCGGTCGGGGTCGGGCATGGGCCGGCGTACTTGGAGCCGCCCGCCCACGGGCAGGAGGGGGTCGTCCACCACGTCGTGCTCGAAGATCGTGGCCGTGCCCAGGCCGCAGGCGAAAGCCAGTTCGGGTAGGGCGGCGGCCAGCGCCAGTCCGGCGGACAGGCCCACCGAGGTCTCCATCATCGACGTGACCAGGGCCGGCACCCGGGCGGCCTCGGCCACAGCCAGGGCGGCCCGCACCCCGCCCAGGGGTTGCACCTTCAGCACCACGGCGTCGGCCGCGCCCAGGCGGGCCAGCCGGCGGGCGTCGTCGACGGTACGCACGCACTCGTCGGCGGCCACGGCCAAGCCTTCGGGGGCGCGGCGGCGCACGGCCGCCATGTCCTCGATCGAGGCCACCGGCTGTTCCACCAGGTCCACCCCCAGCCGGCCCAGGCGGGCCATCTCGGCCACGGCCGTCTCGACGTCCCACGCCCCGTTGGCGTCGACCCGCAGGGCAATCGAGGGCCCGACCGCCCGGCGTACGGCCGCCACCCGCTCCACCGACCCCGGCCCCCCCACCTTGAGCTTGAGGCAGAGGTGCCCCTCGGCCACCGCCCGGCGGGCGTCGTCGGGCCCGGCCTCAGGCCCCAGAAGGGCGTTGACCTCGATCCAGGGCCGCACGGGCGGGGGCCAGCCCACCTCAGCCGCCTCCTCGGCCGCGGCCCACGCCGCCTCGTGCGGGCACGGGTAGCCGGGCAGCGGGGAGTACTCGCCCCACCCGGCCGGGCCCTCGACGAGGGTGGCCTTGCGGGTGCCCCCGGCCCGTAGCGGGAGCTCGACGTCTACCCGGCCCATAGCGCCCCGGCCAGCAGGACGGACTGGGCGAGCTGGAAACGGGCCGTGCCCACCAGCGCCCCGACCAGGGTAGGGGCGTCGTCAGCTCGGGCCACGGTGCAGGCCAGCGACCACGCCGCGGGCGCCACCACCAGGGCGACCAGGGCCAAGGGCGTGACCCCCACCAGCGCGGCGGGGAAGGCGGCGGCCACCAGGACCGCCCCGCCGTACAGGCGGCGGGTGGCGGGCGCGCCGATGCGCACGGCCAGGGTCCGCTTGCCGGCGGCCTCGTCGGTGGGCACGTCGCGCAAGTTGTTCACCAGCAGGATGGCGGTGGCCGCCAGCCCGACGGGCACGGCCGCAGCCACCGCCAGCCACGGGACACGCCCGAGGTGGACGAAGGCCGACCCGCACGTGGCCACGAACCCGAAGAACACCAGCACCATCACCTCGCCCAGGCCGGCCGAGGCATAGGGCTTGGGCCCTCCGCTGTAGAGGGCAGCGGCCGCCACCGAGGCGGCCCCGACCACCAGCAGCCGCCAGTCGACGGCCACCGCCAGCACGATGCCCAGCACGGCCGCCACGGCCAAGGCCGTCACCGCCGCCCGCTTGACGGCCGCCGGCGTGGCCAGGCCCGACGCCGTCAGCCGCACCGGGCCGCGGCGGGCGGCGGTGTCGACCCCCCGCACCCCGTCGGAATAGTCGTTTGCGTAGTTCACGCCCACCTGGAGGGCGACGGCCACGGCTAGGGCCGTCCCCGCCCGCCACCACACGAGCTCGCCGTAGCGGGAGGCCACGGCCGTGCCGACCAGTACCGGGGAGAGGGCGGCGCCCAGGGTCTTGGGCCTCGCCCCCTGGAACCAGAGCCGTGCCCCGGTCACGTCACGGCCGGCGGGGGAAGCGCCCGAAGTCCGGGGGCCGCTTGCCCACGTAGGCGTCGCGCCCCTCCTGGGCCTCCTCGGACAGGTAATAGAGCAGGGTGGCGTCCCCGGCCAGTTGCTGCACCCCGGCCAGACCGTCGGTGTCGGCCGCAAAGCCGGCCTTGATCAGGCGCAGGGCCAGGGGGCTGTGGCCCATGATCGTTCGGCACCAGTCGACGGTCTCGATCTCCAGACGTTCGAGGGGGACGACGGCGTTGACCAGGCCCATTTCCAGGGCCTCGGCCGCCCCGTACTGGCGGCACAGGAACCAGATCTCCTTGGCCTTCTTGAGCCCCACCGTGCGGGCCAGCAGGCCGGCGCCGTAGCCGCCGTCGAACGAGCCCACCCGGGGCCCGGTCTGGCCGAAACGGGCGTTGTCAGCCGCGATCGTGAGGTCGCAGACCAGGTGCAGCACGTGCCCGCCGCCGATGGCGTAGCCGGCCACCATGGCGATCACCGGCTTGGGCAGCCGGCGGATCTGCACCTGGAGGTCGAGCACGTTGAGGCGCCCGACCCCCTTCTCGTCGACGTAGCCGTCGTCGCCCCGCACCTTCTGGTCCCCTCCCGAGCAGAAGGCCAGCGGTCCTTCACCGGTGAGGATGACCACCCCCACCTCGGGGTCGTCCCGGGCCCGGTCGAAGGCGTCGACCAGTTCACGCACGGTGAGGGGCCGGAAGGCGTTGCGCACCTCGGGCCGGCAGATCGTGATCTTGGCGATGCCCGCCTCGCCGCCCGTGGCCGTCTCGTAGCGCACGTCGCTGTAGTCGCCTGCCCCCTGCCAGTCGGCGGCCGGCTGGATCTGGTCCACGGGCGTCACCACTCCTAGAACGTTCACTCCCAATGACAGGCCGAGAGTAGTACTCACACCGGGCTGTCGTCCTCCCGGTGGGCGAGGTGGAAGGCGAAGGCGGGCAGGCAGATCGAGACGTACTGGGCACCGTCAGGGGTCGAGTAGCGGGCCCGGACGCCGGCCCGGATCGAGATGGCCTGGCCGGCGTGGACCTCGGTGGTCCCGCCTGGGTGCTCGACGACGAGCGTGCCCGAGAGGACGATCGTGTGCTCGTCGAACTCAGGCTTCTGGGCCGGCTCGGCCCAGCCCGGCGGGCTCCCCATCACGGCGATGGACAGGTCCTCGGCCCCGTTGGCCACCCGGCCGACGAACTCTCGGATGGTCTTGGGGGGCTCCCCGGCGGCCATCACTTCGACCGCGTCGGTAACTCTCACGTCCGCCATGGGGCCTCCTGTCGATCGGCAACTGCCAGCAGTCTGCCCGGTCGTAGCGGCCACCCTAGGAAGTTGGTGTCTGGGCGGACCTACCCAGCTTCTCCGCCAGTGGGCCCAGTGGCGAACGGGGCGGGCCCCGCGCGCCAGCCCCTTGACTTCGAGTGGCCCCAGGCGGAAGCTGACGTCTGGCGCGGCCCGACGCCGAGCCCAGTGGCCCGGCCCCGGGCGGCACTGGGCGAAGGGGGGAACACCCCCGGGCCCGGACATCGGTCGTTGCGCCGTGCCGTGCGGTCCCGGGGACCGCACCGGCGCGGCGGGGAGGCGACCCATGCCGAAGGACAGAGACTTCAAGCGCCGGGTGCGGGCCCGCATGGCTGCGACCGGCGAGCGCTACACCCAGGCCTGGGCCGTTCTTCGTCCCGGCCAACCGGCCGGTGCCGACGAGGTCCCCCCCTGGCCGATGCCGGTCGTTCGGCGTCCCGCGTCCGAGATCGTGGATCTACGGCGGACCGGCCCGGTGCGCCCCCCGCCGGTCGAGGAGGACCAGTTCGGCCCGCGTTGGGAGCTCACCGTCGAGGCCGGCGGACCAACCCGCACGCTGGGCCGGCGCCGGCTCAGGCTGGGGGCGGTAGCTGCGCTGGGCGAGGCCGAGGGCGGGGCGGCCTATCTCGCCCTCGGGGCAGACTTGATCGTCCCCGCGCCACCGGGGACAGACACCGACGGGCGGCGGCCATCACCGGAGGCCATGGCCGCGGCCATGGCGGGGGCCGCGCCAGTGCGCGGCCACTTGCGCGCTCTGCTCGGTGCCCGCTCCGGCTTCGACCTCGACGACCTCGATGTCGGGCACTGCCGGGAGCGCCGGGTGATCGGTGCGCCAATCTCCGCAGCTAACGGCGTCGTGATCCCTGTCCGGTGCGGGGTGGAGCTTTGGCCGCACGGGATGGAGGCGGTGCTTCTCGCCGCGGTCGAGATCGACCTCGGCGACCTGGCTCGACCGTGGGGGCGCGAAGCAGCCGGGCAAGTGTGGGCGTCCGGGAAGGGGTGGGCCGCCGTGGGCCTGGTGCTCGAGGTGCAGGCGAGCTTCGCCCCCTTCGAGGTCGGGGCCGTCCCTCCGGCCGAGCCCGCTCTCGGTTCCCGGGTCAGCGCGCCTTCGGTGCCGGCATCGCTGTGGACCGAAGTGGGCAGCGCGTTCACGGCTCGGACAGCCGCGGCCGGGCTGGCCCGGTGGCCCCTGCTGGCGGCGTCGCTGCGCGACCAGACGACCGGGCTGCGCATCGCCCGGAACTGGCAGCCGCCGTACGGCCGCTGAACAGGGCCGGCCGCCAGTACGCCGTCATCCGCCCTTCGCAGAGTCGACGCCGCCCCGCTGGCTAGGAGGGTGGTGTCTAGATCCTGCCCAGCGCAGCGGCCTCTAGGATCGACGAGGTGGCTGGCGAGCAGGACCCGGGCCTCCCGTGATGCCCGTGCTGGGCCGGGGCCCGGGACCGAGGTAGTGGTCACCGGCGCATGGGCACGGTGGCGGCGGGCCCTGGGCGGGCCCCCGGAGGAGCCCGGGGCCGCACCCGAGCCGTTCCGGGCCCAGGGCGGGGCTGTGCACCTACGCGATTTCCCCGACCCGTTCGTGCTGGCCACCGCCGGGGGCTACACGGCCTACGCCACCAACGGGGGTGGCGAGAACGTGCCGGCCATGGTCTCGGGCGACCTGGCTCACTGGGAGCCGGTGGGCGACGTCCTGCCCCGCCTGCCGGCCTGGGCCCAAGCCGGGTTCACGTGGGCGCCGGCGGTGCTCCCGCGGGCGGGCCACCACGTCCTGTACTACACGGTTCGCGAGCCCCGGTCGGGGCGCCAGTGCATCTCGGCGGCCGCCGGTCCGGGGCCGGCGGGGCCGTTCCGCGACGACCGCGCCGAGCCCCTGGTGTTCCAGCGCCTGCTGGGTGGGTCGATCGACCCCAGCCCGTTCGTGGACGACGACGGCACAGCCTGGTTGCTGTGGAAGAGCGACGACAACGCCCTGGGCCGGCCGTCCCGGCTGTGGGCACGGCCCCTGGCCCCCGACGGCCTGGCCTTCACGGGCGAGCCCGCGGAACTGCTCCGCCACGACCAGCGCTGGGAACGTCCGCTGATCGAGGCCCCCGCCATGGTGCGCCACGACGGTCGCTGCTACCTCTTCTACTCGGCCAACTGGTGGGAGTCGGCCCGCTACGGCGTGGGCTACGCCGTGGGCCCCGGCCCCACCGGGCCGTTCACCAAGGTCACGACTGCCGGGCCGTGGTTCGCGGGCGGCGACGGGGCCGCCGGGCCCGGGGGCCAGGAGCTGTTCACCGACGGCCAGGGCCGGCTGCGCATGGCCTTCCACGGGTGGTCGCCCGATCGGGTGGGCTACGCCCAGGGGGGAGCCCGACGCCTTCACGTCGCCTGTGTCGACTTCGACGCCCAGGGCCGGCCCGTCGTCTCCGGTTGAGAGCCACCGCCGGCCGGCCACGATCAGTGGTCCTGGAGCACGGCGTCGTCGCGGAAGTCGGCGAACAGGGCCTCGGCCTCTGCCCCCACCAGAACCACCGACCCGGCCACCGGCAGGTTGGCGATCACGCCCGGCACGGTGACGGTACGGACGCTGGCGGGGTCGATCGACAGGGCCAGGCGGCCCAGGCGGTAGGCGTCGGCCAGGCCCCCACCGCCGAGCTCCCCGTGGCGCAGCAGGGTGGCCGTCCACCGCAGCATCTCGGCCAGGCCGGGTTGGCGGTCACGCAGCTGGGCCAGGGCGGACACGATGATCAGGCCTTGATGGCGGGTCCGGGTGAAGTCCCCGTCGGCGAAGGCCCGGTTGCGGGCCAGGGCCAGGGCCTCCCCGCCCGTGAGGTGGGCGGGGCCGGCATCGAAGAACGCCCCCGAGTTGGCGTCGGCCATGGCCACGGGGATGTCGACGCTCACCCCGCCGAGCTCGTCGACCATCGTCTGGAACCCGTCGAACCCGGTGCTGACGACGAACGGGACCTCGACGCCCACCAGCTCGCTCACGGCCCGGGCCTGGGCTTGGGGCCCACCCACGGCGTAGGCCGCGTTGATCTTGTCGCTGCCCAGGCCGGACGTGGTCACGTAGGTGTCGCGCGGGATGTTGAGCACGGTGGCCTGACCGGTACCGGGGTTCACCCCGATCAGGTGCAGGGCGTCGCCCCGGGGTGACTCGTTGCCGGGCCGGGCGTCGTGGCCCACGACCAGGACGAACACCGGCTCCTCCCCGGTGGGCACGAAACGCGCCCCGTCCACCCGGTGGAGCTGGAAGGTGAGCGGCCCGAGGCGGGGCCCCGGGCCGCCTAACGCGGCCGACGCCAGGACCGCGGCCCCGCCCACGACGGCCAAGGCCAGGGCGCACACGACCCGCAAGAGGCCCGCCCGCCGCCTCCCCCCGGCCCCGGTGGCCCCGGAGGCCCCGAAGGCCCCGGGTCCCCGGGAGGCCCCGGTGGCGCGGAGGCCCCAGGCGTAGCGTCTGCCCGTCTGGTCCCGGCTGCCCGTCTGGCCCCGGCGCTGGTCGTGGCTCGTCACCGGCGGGCCGTGGTGGTGGTCACCGCGCCGCCCACCTCACGAGTGGCCGTCACGTCGTACCCGCCCACCTTCCACCCGCCCTCGCCGTCCACCAGCAATAGCTCGCCGGCCCGTTCGACGCTCAGCGGGGCTCCGACGGTGGTGCCCACCACCCTGAGGTGAACGGACGCGACCACCGCCGCCGCGCCGTCGGCCCCCATCAGCACCGTCAGGTCGGCCGTGGCGGCGCGAGCCTCGGCCCCGGTGGCCGGCCCGAGCCCCTCGTCCACCAGGACCTCCCGGTCGGGGCCGGCCAGGTGCTCCAGGGCCTCGAGGGTGAAGACGGCCGAGAGGTCCCCGGCCCCCCGGCCCGATCGCAGCGGCCCGAGGACGGCCCGGTCGAGGTAGAGGTCCAACGTGGCCTTCAAACCCGCCCGCACGTCGTCGGGGAGCCGGGCCTCGGCCCTTACCGCCTGCACGTCGAGCGTCCCGATGGTGAACGACACCGGCGCGGGCGCGGGCGCAGGCGCGGCGCTGGTGGTGGTGGCCGGCCCCGGCCGTCCCGGGCCCGAGCAGCCTCCCAGGGCCAGGGCCAGGGTGAGCACCACGGCTGGTACCAGGCCCAGGGCCGGGGCCGCCGGAGGGCGGCCGTCGGCCGGTGCCGCCAGCCCCGGGGACCACGACCGCTCCACCGGGCCAGCGTAGGCCCGGTCCTGGCCTGGCATATCCGGCACCCTGGTGGGGTTAGCACCACTGATGAAAAGGCCAGCCAGCACCGTTTACCCCGGGACCGTTCGTGCCGACAATGTTCCTATGAGCACTGGCATCGCCCGCACCCTCTCCAACACCAACAAGGTGGCCGTCGGCCTGGCCGTCGGCACCTCGGCCGCTCTGGGTGTGGCCGTGGCCACCGGGTCGGGCCTGAGTGCGCCCGAGACTTCGGGGGCCTTCGGGGCCGCCGGGGTCATCACCTTTCTCAGCGTTCGCAGCAACCGCCGGCCCCGGGCCACCCCCCACGTCCTCGTGGCCGTGCCCGAGGGCCCCGGCGCCCTGTGGGTCCGGGCCGAGCGGGCGCGCAGCCTGGCCGCCCACCCCGCGGCCCACAGCCGCTCCGACGCCGCCTGAGGTCCTAGGGCGCGGGTGTCGATCGCGGTGCGGCGCGGCGCGCCGAGGCGGCCGACCTACCTCTGACCAGCACCCTGGCCTTCTAGCCGAGCCGCGAACGGGGCGGTCGGCCTCCTGACCTGAGGAGGGTTTAGGCACCAGCCTGTTAGGCGGCTTCAGTTCATACGGGCGCGCAAGGCGGTGGACTCCTGGCGCAACGAGGGGGCGTCGTCGGGGACGGCCCCAGCCAGCTCCTCGAGTATCTCGGCGGCGTCGCGGAACTGGCCCTTCGAACCCAGCACCCGGGCCAGGTCGCGCCGTTCGGCCAGGGGTGTCCCGGGCAGGGCCAGGCGTAACGAGACGACCCAGGCCAGCGACTCGACGTCGCCCCGGGCCGTGTAGATCGACTTGAGGTTGGCCAGCATGCGGCCCAGCACCGCGTGGGGCCCGACGGGGTCGAGGTAGGCCTCGAGGAACGGCGTGTTCGCGCCGTTGACCACCCGGAAGCGCTCCTCGCACCCCGCCCGGTCGAGCACCCGGCCGCCCGCGAAGGGGTCGACCCACCGGCGGGGCCCGGGTCCGGCGTGCTGCAGCAGGAAGTGGCCGGGCATGCCCACGGCCAACAGGGGCACGCCCAGCCGCCGCCCCACCTCCATCCCGAGGACCGACAGCGTTATGGGAAGGCCCTGGCGCCGGGTGACGACTTCGTTGAGGAACGAGTTGGCCGGGTCGTAGTAGTCCGACACGCTGCCCCGAAAGCCGAGCACGTCGAACATGTGGTGCCGCCAGCTCTCGAAGGTCGGCTCCGGGCAGCCGCCGGCCAGTTCGTCTATTCGGGCCAGCTCGGCCTCGACGTCGAGCCCGCCCGGGTAGGCGTGGTCGGCGATGAGCAGCGCGGCGCGGTCGAGGGGAACCGAGCTCTCCGGCCCCTGCACCAGTTCGGCGAACCGGGCGCCGCTGCCCTCCATCGGCCCAGAGGGTACTCAGGCGCCCGGGCACTCTCGCTACGATCCCCTCTCATGGCCACTGCTTCCCCGTCCGATACGCCCAACCCCAACGCCAAGAAGTTCACCCTCGACACCCGCCTGGGCTCGGCCCTGAACCTGCGCAGCGCCGAGGACGCGGCCTCCAACCCGTTCGCGGCGGCCGTGTTCGCCCTCGACGGCGTGGTCCAGGTGTTCGGGGTGGCCAACGGTGACTTCGTGACGGTGACCCGCCGGCCGGGGGCCGACTGGGTGCCGATCATCGAGGGCGTGCAGGCGGCCGCCGCCGAGCACCTGTAGGGGCCCACGGGCGCGAGCCTCAGCCGGTGGCGTCGCTCAGCTCCAAGTCGACGGCCTGATGGGCCAGGAGGGCGTCGAGGTCGGCCACCGGCTGGGGCCGGGCGAAGTGGTAACCCTGGGCGAAGCGGCACCGTAGGCGGCGCAGGGTGGCCACCTGGCGGCGGGTGGTCACGCCCTCGGCCACGGCGTCGAGGTGGAGGGTGGCGGCCAGCTTGATGACCGCCCGGGCCAGGGCAGACTCGTGGGGGCCCTCGGCGACCCCATCGATGAACGACTTGTCGACCTTGAGGATGTCCACCGGGAAGCGCCGCAGGTACCCCAACGACGAGTAACCCGTGCCGAAGTCGTCGATGGCGACCCGGGACCCCAGTTCGCGCAGCTCGACGAGGCGGTGGCTGGTCGTCTCGGTGTCCTCCATGAGGATGCTCTCGGTGATCTCCAGTACGAGCAGCGCCGGGTTGAAGCCTGATGCCAGCAATGAGGCCGCCACCTCGTCAACCCACTGCGGTTGCTGGAACTGGCGGGCGGACACGTTCACGCTCACCCGCAGGCCGCCCGAGCAGGTGGGGTTGCGCTGCCAGGCCGCGCCCTGGCGGCAGGCCTCGTCGAGGACCCAGCGACCCAGCGGGACGATGAGCCCTGTCTCCTCGGCCAGGCCGACGAAGTCACGCGGGGGCAGCAGGCCGCGCTCGGGGTGCTCCCACCGCACCAGGGCCTCGACGCCCACGATGCTGCCCGAGGCCAGCTCGACGATGGGCTGGTAGTGCAGGACGAGCTGGCCCTCCTGCAATGCCACCCGGAGCTCGTGCTCGGCCGTTCGCCGGGCACGGGCACCGGCGCGCATGTTGCTGTCGTACACGGCCGTCAGCCCGGGACCGCGCCGCCGCGAGTGCTCCCGGGCGATCTCGGCGTCGCGTAGGAACTGGTCGGCGGACGGTCGGCCCTGGCCGGGGGTGACCGACGTCATACCCACCGAAGCGGTCACCAACAGCTCCATGGCGTCCACCACGAAAGGCTCGGCTATGGCCGCCGACACCTGCTCAGCCGTGAGGCGGGCCTCCTCCGGCCCCCCGGGGTCGACCAGGAGAGCGAACTCGTCCCCCCCGATGCGAGCGATCGTGGTCCCCGCGGCCACGGCCGCCTCCAGCCTCCTGGCTGCTGTCACCAGCAGCTCGTCGCCGATGTGGTGCCCGTAGGAGTCGTTCACCGCCTTGAACCGGTCGAGGTTGACCGACAGCAGGGCGAGCTCGGTGCCTTCGCGGGCCGCTCGGGCCAGGGCCTGTTCGAGCCTGTCCAGGAGCAGGGCCCGGTTGGGGAGAGACGTGAGCGCGTCGTGCAGCGACCGGCTGGCGAGCTGGTGGTCGAAGCGGGAGCGGTCCTCCTCGGCCTGGCGCCGCTCGGTGATGTCGCGCACGACGCCCGTGTAGAAGAGCTCGCCGTCGACCGTCCACTCCGACAGGGCCAGCTCGATCTGGAACTCCTCGCCGTCACGGTGCAGTGCGGTCAGCTCCGTGGTCCGGCCCACCAGGACACCGTCGCCGTTGGCCCCACGGCTGGCTCTGGCCAGGCCGACGGCATGGGCTTCACGAAAGCGCGACGGCATCAGGCAGGAGAGGGGCTGGCCCACGGCCTCGGCCTCGGTGTAGCCGAAGGCCCGCTCCGCGCCGGCGTTGAACGCCACGATTACGCCCTGGGCGTCGGAGGTGATGATGGCGTCAAGGGCCGACCCCATGACCAACCGGTGCCACCGCTCTGAGTGCCGCAACTGGGCCTCCACGTCCAAGCGCTCGACCAGGCGGCCCAGGTGGTGGCATACCGTCCCCATGAGCTCGGTGAGCCCCTCCTCGGCACCCCCGGGCTGGTGGCCGTAGAACTCCAAGACGGCAACCACCTCGTCGCCGGCCGGGACCGGGAAGGCGAACGCCAGCCCGGCGTCGGCGTCCGGCTGGCCTGTCGAAGGGCCCCAACTCTCGGCCTTTGCTCCCCAGACCACCCGGCGGGAGGAAGCCGCCTCGGCCACTGCGCCCGTCACCGGTGGGACCGCCACTGCGCCCGGCCGGACCGGCCCACGGGAGGCGTGGTCCGGGTAGGTCACCGAGGTGCACACCAGAGCCGGGCTGTCCGGCCCGGCCGGGAGGGGCCGCGACCTGGTCCACAGGCGCCCGGCCGGCCAGCCGGTGTGCTGGCACACGTCCTCGAGCACGAGATGGGCAGCCTGTTCGAGGCTCGGCAGGTCGTTGGCCGCGGCCGCCGCCCGCCCGAGCAGTCGCAGGTGGGCCAACTGTTCGTCGACCGGCTGGTCAACCGCCACGGAGAAGGGCCGGTCCATCGGCCCAGCTTGCCTCAACCGTCCAACTTGCGCCGACCGGGCGACGGGCCGGCGAGGCTGCGGTCACAACTGCCATTGGACGGGGCGGTCGGGTTCGTACGAGCAGAAAGTGCCCGTGCGTACCGAGCACCGCAGGTGGTGCCCGATCTCCGGCTGGGCGGCCTCGATCCTGTCGATGGCCAGCCGCGCCCGGGCCGCGACCGCCCGGGCGGCCACGTCGAGGGGGTCGGTCGGGCCGTCGGACAGAGCTTCAGCCAGCAGGTCGCGCTCGGCCCTGGCCAGGGCGGCGGCCACCGCGTCACCCGCCCTCTCGGCCTCGACCAGCTCTGCCCCCAGGTCGACGAGCCGGGCGGTGTACTCCTGGCGCGCCCGGCTCTCCGGAGGGCTCGGCGAGCTCGTCCATCGGGCCTGAGTGGCCGGGGACCACGGTTGGCCGGCGAGCACGGGTGGTGCCTGGCCGGGGGGCCCCACCAGGCCCGAGACGTGGACCGGGGAGCGAGCCGACGCCAGCAGGCGAGCGAGGTCGTGCAGGCCCAGGGCGTCGGCCAGCCTGGACGGCTGGTCACTCGGGCCCACCAGCCAACCGTCGCCGTCGCGGCAGAAGACGGCTGTTGTGGGCGTCATGGCGCTGTCGTCGGACTTGGCCAGCACCGAGTAGGCCGCCGCCGCGGCCTCACCCAGGGCCAGCCGGCTGTAGGTGCGGGCCGCCTGCTCGAGCAGGTGGACCGAGAGCGGCCAGTCGTCGGGCCCGCCGCGGGCCCGGAGGGTGGCGGCCATCTGCCGCTGGACGTGCGCCAGCAGCAGTGGTGCCCCCGCCCGCCGGTAGCAGTCGGCGGCGTCGGCCCAGTGGGCCAGCGCCTGGTCGTTGCGACCCCGAGCCTCAGCCAGGCGACCGAGGGCATGGGCCACCGAGCAGTAGAACACGGCCCCGCCCTCTTCGACTGCGCAGTCCCGCCAGTGTGGCGCCAGGCGGCGGGCCAGCAGGTCGAGCTCGGCCGGGTGAGCCCCGACGACCACCGCCAGTTCCGCCAGGAGGCACAGGGTCGCCAGGCGGCCGGTGGCCGGGCCGGTGTCACGGGGGAGCAGGCGGGCCAATTCCTGCCGGGCCAGGTTGTCGCGCCCCATCTCCCCGATCACCAGGGCCAGCAGGGCCCGTGCCCCCGCAGGGGCGGTGGGGTGGCGGTCGAGAGCCGTCCGCAGCACCACCTCGGCCTCGGCCAGCCGGCCCTGGTCCCGCCGGGAGGCGGCGCACAGCACGGCGGCCAGCAGGTCGCCGTGGGGCACCCCCTCGTCCTCGGCGGCGGCCGCGGCCTCGAGGGCCGTGCGTTCGGCGGTAGAGAAGCGCCCGTCCATGAGCGCCCTCATGGCCCGCCAAAGGCCCGTTTGCCACCTCGGGACCGACGTGCCCGCCTCTTCGATGGCTGCGTCGGCCTCGGCCACGTCACCCCACTCCAGCAGCACCACGACCCTGTCGGCCGGCGTGAGCTCGGGCACCAGGCGAGTCTAGGTGGCTGGTGTCTTTCGCGATCGGCGCTTCGCGCCGAGCGGCCGACCCGTCCCTGACCAGCACCTTTGCCTCTTGTCCCGCGCCGCGCTGGGCGGTCGGCCGCCTATGGAGGTATGGACACCAGCCTCCTAGATGGCCGGTCCCGGGGCCGAGGGGCGCCGGCGTCCCTACGGGCCTCGGCTGGGGACGGCCTGGGCGTGCGACGAGTTGCGGCCCGTCCGCCCCCCGGGCAGCGGCCGCAGGACGCGAGCCAGCCACTGCTGGATCTCTCCGGCGCGCGACTGGTCGAGCTTGTAGTAGACGAAGCTCCCGTCGCGCCAGCGCGAGACGAGGCCGGCCTTGAGGAGGACGGCGAGGTGGTGGCTGGCCAGCGAGGGCGCCATCCCGGTGGCCCGAGCCAGCGCCCCGGCGCTCTGGGGCCCGCCCCGCAGCTCGCAAAGCACCTGCAGCCGGTGGGGCTCGGCCAGTACCGCGAGGTCATCGGCCAGCCGGGTTGCGTCATCACGGTTGATGGCACTGGGCATGAGGGCGTCCTTACCCAGCCCGGGCCCTGTTCAGCCTCCGATCGGCGCGATTTCCAGGTCGTGGTAGGTCGCCAGCGGCCGGTAGTGCACACCCCGCCCGGCCAGCCGGGCGGCGGCCTGCTCACCCCGGTCGAGCAGGGTGGTGGCCAGCACGACGGTGGCCCCGGTGGCCTCCACGGCGTCGAGGGCCTGGAGCACCGAGGCGCCGGTGCTGACCACGTCTTCGACGAGCATCACCCGGTTGCCGGGGCCGAGCACGGCACCCTCGATGAGCTGCTGGCGGCCGTGGCCCTTGGCCGCCTTGCGCACCGAGAACCAAGCGGCCCCGGACACGACGGCCACGGCGTGGGACAGGGGGTCGGCCCCCATCGTCAGCCCCCCGACGGCATCGAAGTCGGCCCCCTCCCGCTCGGCTAGGGCGACGACCGCCTCGGCCGCCAAGCGGAGGTCCGCGCCGGCGGCCAGCGCCCGCTTGCCGTCGACGTAGTCGTGGCTCCACTCCCCAGACGACAGCTGGAAGGCCTCGTCCCGGCGCACGTACCCCCGTTGGCGGAGCAGGGCCACCACGGCTTCGGGCGTCACGGCGCCAAGAGTGCCACAGGCCGGGGGCCGGCCGCCGGTGCTGGCTGTGCGGGCCCTGGCTGTGCGGGCCCTGGTTGGGGGTGACCCCCTTGTTGGGTACTGCCCGTTCTAGTGTCGACGGCTTCAAGGAGGAGAACGGTCCATGGCAAGCGGCACGGTCAAGTGGTTCAGCGCCGAGAAGGGCTACGGGTTCATCTCCCGTTCCGACGGGGACGACGTCTTCGTCCACTTCTCGGCCATCGAGGGGGACGGTTACCGCAACCTCGAGGAGGGCCAGGCGGTCGAGTTCGAGGTCACCACCGGCCCCCGCGGCCTTCAGGCCAGCGAGGTCCGGCCCATCCGCTGAGGCCCGCCCCGAGGGGGCGCGAATAGGCAAGGCCCAGCCCCGGTCGGTAGGCTTTCAACCGCGGTCCTCGTGGTGGGCCCCGGCTGGCGGTCGCCGGCGGCCGGTCCTGCCAGGTGGGAGCAGGGCCGCGGAAGCCGGCCGGCAGGAGGCGAATGTCCGCACCGCCCCGACATCGCATCGGCGTGATGGCCATCGTGGCCGTGCTGACCCTTCAGGTCGGCCCGCCGGCGGCATCGGGCCAGGTCGACGCCAAGCGGGCTGAAGCGGCCGCCCTGGCCGACCGTCTCAGCGCCCAGGCCCGGGAGATCGTGGCTCTCGACGTGTCGTTGCGGCAGGCCCAGGACCAGCTGCGCGACGCCGAGGCCGTGGTCCGCCAGACCGAGAACGACATCGCGGCCGCCACCAGGCGCCAGGACGAGCTCAAGCAGTCGCTGGTGGTCCAGGCCCAGGACGCCTACGTGGTGGGTGGGTCGGTCTCGGTCCTGCGGTACCTGGTGGCCACCAACCCCGGCGACGACATCGCCCGCCGGGCCTACCTGAGGGTGGTCTCAGGCCTCGACCGCAAGCTGATCGGCGACCTCCGGGCCGTGCGAGACGACTTGGAGGCGCTCAGGGACAGGGCGGGCGTCGCCCAGCGACGCGCCCAGGCCCGAGCCGAGGCCATCGAGGCCGACCGTTCAGCCCTCGACAAGGCGGTGAGGGGCCAGCGAGCGCTCCTGGCCCAGTTGAACGGCGAGATCGCCACGCTGGTGGCCGCCGAGCAGGCCCGGCGTGACGCCGAGACCGCTCAGCGGGCGGCCGCTACTGCGCCAACGGCGGCCGGCCCCGCGCCCGCCGACACGGCCGTCTCGGGAGGCCCTGAGGACGAGACGTGGGCCTGTATCCGCCAGTTGGAGTCGGGCAACAACTACGCCTCGCCTGGCGGCGGTGCCTACCAGTTCCTCGACAGCACGTGGCAGTCCCTCGGCTACACGGGGACGGCCAGCGACTACCCCCCCGACGTGCAGGACGCGGCCGCCCGCCAGCTCCAGGAGCGGTCCGGCTGGTCGCAGTGGACCGTCGCCCCGCTCTGCGGCCGACCCGACTGACCCTACGCCGGTCTCAGGAAGAGGGCGGGGGAGGCGGTACCGGACCGGTCTCCCCCGGCCGTCGGATCTCCCCGAAGCGCTCTTCGTAGCCGGTCATGTTGATGTTCAGCGCCCGGAGCATCTCGAAGACCAGAGTGGGCGGCACCTTGACGCGGGCCGTCACCCGGCAGGGCACCCGCATGGCCGGGCCGTCGGGGGTCTGGAGGGGCTCGGGAGGCAGCGTGGCCGCGAAGTCGAGGGTGAACTCGTGGGCCGTGTGCCAGACCCCCAGGAAGTTGGCGTACACCCCGCCGTCCAGCTCGGGAGGCACCCGTAGCTCGTAGTGCGTGGGCGGGTCGCCCCGGGGCCCCTCGTCGTCCTCGATCTCGCCTGCCATGGCCCAGTTCTAGTGCCTCCACGGTCAAGGTGGCCTCGCTTCTGGCCCTACCTTCCTGGGTTCTGGCCGACTCGCGGCCAACAGCCACGTCGGAACGGGGCGTCCTCGGAACCCACGCCCAGCGGGGCTGGTTCAGCGGAAGCCGAAGACGGTCATCCTTCCGAGCTCTTCCAGCAACTCCTCGGTGATGAGCCAGGGCGGGCTCCTTACGGTTCGCGGAACCCGACCGCCGCCGGCCGCCGAGGCGGCTTGTAGTCCCTACGCTGGGCCCATGACCCGGGTGCTGGTCGTGGACGACGACGCCACCGTCTCGGAGGTGGTGGGCCGTTACCTGGCCCGGGAGGGCTTCGCCGTCGAGTCGGTGTCCGACGGCTCGGTGGCCTTGGCCAGGGCGGTGGCCGAGCCCCCTGACCTCGTCGTGCTCGACCTGATGCTGCCCAGCCTCGACGGCCTCGAGGTCTGCCGGCGGCTGCGGGCGATGGCCCCCGTACCGGTCATCATGCTCACGGCCAGGGGCGACGAGAGCGACCGGGTCATGGGCCTCGACCTGGGGGCCGACGACTACGTGACCAAGCCGTTCTCGCCCCGGGAGCTGGTCGCCCGGGTCAAGTCCGTGCTCCGCCGGGCCCAGGCCCCGCTGGCCGCTCCGGGCCACGGTCCGGCGGTCCTGAGAGCCGGGGCCATCGAGGCTGACGTGCTCGCCCGTGAGCTCCGGGTGGCGGGGTCGGTGGTCAACGTCACCCAGCGGGAGTTCGAGCTGCTGGTGTTCCTGCTGCGCCACCCTCGCCAGGCGTTCACCCGCCAGGCCCTGCTCGAACAGGTCTGGGGGTACAGCTTCGGCGACACCTCGACGGTCACCGTGCACGTGCGGCGGCTGCGGGAGAAGGTCGAGAGCGACCCGTCGCAGCCCGAGCACATACAGACCGTGTGGGGCGTGGGCTACCGGTTCGAGCCGTGACCGCCATCCAGCGGGCCACGGCCGCCGCCGGGGTGGTCGGGGCGGTCGCCACCGTCGGGGTGTCGATGGCCCTGGGCCGCGGCCCAGCCGGAGCCCTCGGGCTGGCCGGGTGGGCCGTGGGGGCAGCCGCCATGGCCGGGCTGATGGGCGCCGCCTTGTTGGCCAAGGCCCGCCACCGGTCGATCGCCGTCCAACTCGTGGTCGTGAGCCTCACGACCGTGGGGGCGGTGGCTGCCGGCACCCTGGTGGCCGCCCGGGGCATGTACTTCGCGGCCCATGACCTGCCCACCCTGGCCGTGGTGATCCTCGCGGGCGGCACCGTCGGGGTGGTCGTGGCCCTACTGCTGGGCGAACAGGTGGCCCGCGGGAGCCGTTCGCTGCTCGACGTGGTCAGGCGCATCGGCGAACCTACCGGCGAAGGCGACGGCGACGGCGACGGCGACGGCCAGCCCGGGGGCCGGCCGGCGCCCCACCAGCCCGCGGGTGGGGAGCTGGCCTCGCTGGCGGCCGAGCTGGCCGAGATGTCGGCCCGGCTCGAGGAGGCCCGGGCGGCCGAGCGGGCCCTGGAGTCGTCGAGGCGCGAGCTGGTGGCCTGGGTCTCCCACGACCTGCGGACGCCCCTGGCCGCCATCCGGGCCATCACCGAAGCCCTCGAGGACGGGGTCGTCGACCAACCATCCACGGTGGCCCGCTACCACCGGACGCTCCGCCAGGAGGCCGACCGCCTGGCCGAGCTGGTCGACGACCTGTTCGAGCTAAGCCGGATCCAAGCCGGCGCTCTGCGCCTCCAGCTCGAACGGTCCTCGCTGACCGACCTCGTCTCGGACGCGCTGTCGGCCGCCGGTCCGGTGGCGTCGGCCAAGGGGGTCCACCTGGAGGGCCGGCTCACCGACGAGCCCCCGCCGCTCCTGCTCTCGGCCCCCGAGGTGTCGCGGGTGCTGCGCAACCTCCTGGAGAACGCCATTCGCCACACGCCCAGCGACGGGACGGTGTGGGTAGAGGCGGGCGTCGAGCAGGGTTCGGCCTACGTGTCGGTGGCTGACGGCTGTGGCGGCATCGAGCCCGCCCACCTTCCCCGGGTCTTCGACCTCGCCTTCCGGGGCGAGGACGCCCGCACGCCCGCCGACGGGCGCGGCGGCGGCAGCGGGGGCGGCCTGGGCCTGGCCATCGCCAAGGGTCTGGTCGACGCCCACCGCGGCCAGATCGTGGTGGCCAACGAGGGGCCGGGCTGCCGGTTCACGGTGCGCCTGCCCATGGCCCCGCGGGCGTGAGGGCGCTGGTCACCGGCGGCGCCGGGTTCGTCGGCTCCCACGTGGTCGACCTGCTGGTGGAGGCCGGCCACCAGGTGACCGTCCTCGACCGGGCGCCCCGGCCTCGGTGGGCCAATGAGGGGGCCAGTTACGTGCGGGCTGACGTCCGCCACCAGGCCACGTGGGACGACGCGCTGGCCCGCCCGTTCGACGCTGTCTTCCACCAGGCGGCTCGCGTGGGCTTGGGGACCGACTTCGCGGACGTGACCAGCTACGCCGACGACAACGACATGGGCACGGCCGCCATGGTGGCCGGGCTGCACCGGACCGGGTTCGGGGGCCGGGTCGTGCTGGCCAGCAGCATGGTCGTCTACGGCGAGGGCCGGTACCGGTGCGCGGCCCACGGGTCGGTGCGGGCCGCCCCCCGCCCCCCGGCCCGCCTCGACGCCCGGCAGTTCGAGCCGCCCTGCCCCCGGTGCGGTGGCGACCTGGTGGCCGAGGCGGTGACCGAGGACGCCCCGATCGACCCCCGCAACGTCTACGCCGCCACCAAGGTCCACCAGGAGCACCTGGTGGCCGCCTACGTGCGCGAGTGCGGGGCCACGGCCGTGGCCCTGCGCTACCACAACGTCTACGGGCCCCGGATGCCACGCGACACCCCCTACGCGGGCGTGGCCAGCCTGTTCGCCAGTTCGCTGGCCGCCGGTCGGCCCCCCCGGGTGTACGAGGACGGCCGCCAGACCCGCGATTTCGTCCACGTGACCGACGTGGCCCGGGCCAACGTGGCTGCCGCCGGCGCCCAGGTGGACGAGGGCTTCTTGGCTGTCAACGTCTGCAGCGGCACGCCCCGGACGGTGGGCCAACTGGCCGGCGCCCTGTGGGAGGCGGCCGGTTGCCGCCCCGAGTCGCGCCCGGTCGTGACCGGTGAGTGGAGGGCGGGTGATGTCCGCCACGTCTTCGCCTCACCCGAGCTGGCCGCTCGCCGCCTTGGCTTTCGCGCCGCCACCGACCTGGTCGCGGGCCTACGGGGCTGAACGGACTGGCCCCGGTTCGGTCAGTCGGGGGCGGTCACGAAGTCGATGAGCTGTTCGACGGCGCCCACCAGGGCGGGGTCGAGGTCGGCGTAGGAGCGGACCGAGGCCAGCACCCGCCGCCACATGGTGGAGGGGCTGTCCACCCCCAGGCGCCGGCACACGCCCTGCTTCCAGTCCTCGCCGTAGGGGACGGCGGGCCACGCCTCGATGCCCACCACCGAAGGCTTCACCGCCTCCCAGATGTCGACGAACGGAGTGCCGGTCACCAGGACGTGGGGGTGCACGGCGGCCGCCGCCAGGCGGGCCTCCTTGGTACCCGGCACGAGGTGGTCGACCAGAGCCCCGAGGCGCCGACCCGGCCCGGGCTGAAAGGCGGCCACCACAGCCGCCAGGTTGTCGAGGCCGTCGAGGCGCTCCACGACGACGGCTTCGGCCCGCAGGTCGTCACCCCAGACCTGCTCGACCAGCTCGGCGTCGTGCACCCCTTCGACGAGGATGCGCCCGGCCCGGGCCACTCGGGCGCGTCGGGGGGCGACGGCCAGAGAGCCGGAGGCGGTGCGGGCCGGGCCGGCGGGCCCGGCGGGGGCGGGCCGGGGTGGCTTGAGCGTCACCGAACGGCCGTCGAGGGAGAACCCGCCGGGCGTCAGCCGGAAGACCCGCTCCAGCCCGCTGGCCCCCTTGAGGACCACGCCGTCGCGTTCGAAGCGGGCGATCACGCCCCGGAAGGCACTGCCCCGGTGGACCACGGCCAGGCCAGGGCGGCCGTCGACGTCGGGGTAGGTGGCCGCCAGCCGGGCGGGGCCGTCGACCGGCCCGGACAGGATCCCGGCCCACGGGTCACGGCGCCGGGGAGGAGGAGCCGCGCCTGGGGGCAGGCTCGCGTCGCCCACCGCTCAGCGGTCCTCGTGGGCCCGCCGCACCGTCACCTTGCGCCCCTTGATGGTCGTGGCCTTCAGGGCGGCCACCACCTCGTCGGCCGCGTCGGCCGGCACCTCGACGAGCGAGAACCGGTCGGCGATCTCGATGGCCCCGATGTCGCGCCCGGCCAGCCGGGTCTCGCCCGCGATGGCCCCGACCAGGTCACCGGGCCTCAGCCCGGAGGTGCGGCCTGCGCCCACGAAGAGCCGGGCGCTGCGCCCCCCGCCCCGCATCGGCCGGCCCTTGCGGCCGCCCGCCCCGGCCCCGCCCGCCCCGGCCCAGCCGGAGCCACCCGGGCCGCCGGCCCCGGCCCGGTCGTGGGGCTTGGGGGGCCGCACGACCGCCTCGGGGATGTCCTCGTCGTCGACGACCAGCCCCGAGGCCTCGTGGGCCAGCTTCACGGCCGCCATGGCCACCTCCATGACGTCGAACTGGTCGGCCAGGGTCTCCACCACCACCCTGAAGCGGTCGAGGTCGTCCTGGCGGATCGACTCCTCCAAGGCGGCCCGCGTGAGCTCGAGCCGGCGGGCCTGGAGGTCGGCGCTGCTGGGCACCTTCTCGACCGAGATGTGCTGGCGGGTGGCCCGCTCGATGGTCTTGAGCATCCGGTGCTCGCGTGGTTCGGCCAGGGTGATGGCCACCCCTTCGCGCCCCGCCCGGCCCACCCGGCCGATGCGGTGGACGTAGGCGTCGGGCGAAGGCGGCACCTCGTAGTTGACGACGTGGCTGAGCTGGCTGATGTCGAGGCCCCGGGCGGCCACGTCGGTGGCCACCACCAGGTCGGCCGTCCCCGCTCGCAACCGGCCCATGACCCGGTCTCGCTGTTCCTGGGCCATGCCCCCGTGGAGGGCCTCGGCCCTGTAGCCCCGGCCGTTGAGCAGCTCGGTGATCTCGTCGACCTCGTCCCGGGTACGGCAGAAGACGATGGCCGCGGCCGGCGACTCGATGTCGAGCAGCCGCCCCAGGGCGGCCGGCTTGTGGGCGCGGGCCACGACGTAGGCCACCTGGCGCACGAGGGGAGCGGCCCCCTCGGGGGCGGCCGCCTGGCCGACCAGGATGCGCACCGGGTCTCGGAGGTGGCGCCGCACCATGCCGTCGATCCGGGGCGGCAGGGTGGCCGAGAACAGGACCGTCTGGCGGCCCTCGGGGGTGGCCCCGAGGATGGCCTCGATGTCCTCGGCGAAGCCCATGTCGAGCATCTCATCGGCCTCGTCGAGCACCACGGCCGACAGCGACCCGAGGGCCAGCGTCCCCCGGCCGATGTGGTCGAGGGCCCGGCCGGGCGTGGCCACCACGATGTCGACGCCCCGGGCCAGGGCACCGAGTTGGCGGACGATGGGCTGGCCGCCGTAGATGGGCACGACCCTCACCCCCAGGCCCCGCCCGTAGCGGTGGACCGCCCCTGAGACCTGGACGGCCAGCTCCCGGGTGGGTACGAGCACCAGCGCCCCGGGCTGGCTGTCGCGCTCGGTGGCCGGGGCCAGGCGTTCGAGCAGCGGCAGGGCGAAAGCGGCTGTCTTGCCTGTCCCCGTGGCCGCCTGGCCCAGTAGGTCGCGGCCCTCCACCAGGGGCGGGATGGCCTGGCGCTGGATGGGCGTGGGCTCCTCGTAGCCGAGAGCGGCGAGGGCCTCCACCAGCTCGACCCGCAGGCCCAGGTCGGCAAAGGGCGCGGCGTTTTCGGGTCCAGAGGTCACGAGGAGCGGAAATTATCCCTCATTCCCGGTCGCCCGGCGGTACGGTCGGAGCGGCTGGGCCCACCCGGCGCGGGGAGGTCGCAATGAACGGATCGCTGGCCATCGAGGCGAGCGGCCTGGTGAAGACGTTCGGAAAGGTGCGCGCCGTCGACGGCGTCGAGCTGGCCGTGCCGCGCGGCGCGGTGTACGGCGTGCTCGGGCCCAACGGTGCGGGCAAGACCACGACCATCCGGATACTGGCCACCCTGCTGCGCCCAGACGGCGGGACGGCCCGGGTCATGGGCTTCGACGTTGTCGAGCAGGCCGAGCAGGTCAGGGGGGCCATCAGCCTCACGGGCCAGTTGGCCTCGGTCGACGAGCACCTCACCGGTCGGGAGAACCTGGTCCTGCTCGGCCGGCTGCTCGGTCTGACCTGGGCCGGGGCCAAGGCCCGGGCCGGCGACCTGCTGGAGGCCTTCGGGCTGGCGGCCGACGGCGGCCGGCTGGTCGGCACCTACTCGGGGGGGATGCGGCGCCGGCTCGACATCGCCGCCAGCTTGGTGGTCACCCCCGAGCTCATGTTCCTCGACGAACCCACCACCGGTCTCGACCCCCGGTCCCGCAACCAGGTGTGGGACATCGTGCGGGTGCTGGTCTCGGAGGGCACCACCGTGCTGCTGTGCACCCAGTACCTCGAGGAGGCCGACCAGTTGGCCGACGGCATCGCCGTGATCGACCACGGGCGGGTCATCGCCGAGGGCACCCCCGCCCAGCTCAAGAAGTCGGTGGGGCCGGGCTCGCTGCGGGTGCGGCTGCTCGACCCCGCGCAACGCCCGGAGGCGGCCGCCGTACTCGAACGGGCTCTGGGCGCCGTGACCCTGGCCAGCGACCCTGCGGGTATGTCGGTCCCTTGTCCGGGGCCTGGCGAGGCGGCCGAGGTCATCGCCGCGCTGGTGGCCGCCGGGGTTGAAGTGGCTGACTTCGCGCTGGGCCAGCCCAGCCTGGACGAGGTCTTCCTGGCCCTCACCGGCCATAAGGCCGACGGTGACGGGGCCGCCGAGATGACCGGAGAGGAGACACGATGAGCGACGGGACCGCGACCCCCAAGGCCTCACCTCCCGCGGCCGCGGACGCCGAGGCTGTCAGGCGGGCCATCTCTACCGCGCCACGGCCGCCTCGCCCCGGCCCCGCGGCGGCGGCCGTGGCCTTTGGGTGGCGGGGGATGCTGAAGGTCAAGCACGTCCCCGAGCAACTCCTCGACGTGACCATCACCCCGATCATGTTCGTGCTCATGTTCACGTACATCTTTGGTGGTGCCATCGCAGGGTCGACCCGGGAGTACCTCGACTACCTGCTGCCCGGCATCTTGGTCATGTCCGTGCTGTTCACGACCGTCTACTCGGGCGTGGCCCTCAACACCGACCTCACCAAGGGTGTAGTCGACCGGTTCCGCTCGTTGCCCATCTGGAGGCCGGCTCCGCTGGTGGGCTCGTTGCTGGGCGACAGCGCCCGCTACCTGCTGGCCGGCACCGTGATCGTGCTGGTGGGCGTGCTGCTCGGCTACCGGCCGGATGCGGGCGTGGTCGGGGTGGTCAGCGCCCTGGGCCTGGTCGTGCTGTTCGCCTTTGCCCTCTCGTGGGTGTTCACCACCATCGGCCTGGTCATGCGGGCCCCCAACGCGGTGATGAACGCCGGGTTCATGGGCATCTTCCCCTTCACGTTCCTCTCCAACGTGTTCGTGGACCCCACCACCCTGCCCGGGTGGCTGGAGGCGTTCGTCGACGTCAACCCCATATCCATCCTCACCACGGCCGTGCGGGGCCTTATGAACGGCGAGGTGCTGACGGGCGAGATAACCGTGGTCCTGTTGGTCGCCTTGGCCCTGACCGCGGTCTTCGCCCCCCTCACCACCCGCCTCTACCGCCGGGCCGAGAACACCGGGTGACCTCGGTCCCCAGCTGGCACGGTCAGCCGAACCGGAACCGGGTGACGTCGTTGGGGAAGTCGAACCAGGCCATGGCCTTGGAGGGCATGAGCACGCACAGGCCGCCCGCGCCTTCCCCCTCCCAGGCGTCGGGCCCCGGTTCGTAGCCTCGGCCGGCGTACTTCGCGGCGAAGGCCTGGGACAGCCGGGCACCGAGCTCGGGCCCGGGAGGTGAGGCCGGCCCGGACGTGCCTTCCACGATCACCGCCTTCCACCCGTCTTCCAGGTGGAGGGTGCAGGCGCGGTTGTGGGTGAGGTTGCGGGCGTGGACGGTGGTGGGCGCGCCGTCGTACCAGAACCGCCCGTCGACCCACACCCCCCACCGGGGGACCACGTGGGGGCGCCCGTCGGGGCGGGTGGTCGCCATCCAGTACTGGGACGAGGCCACCAACCGGTCCTCGACCGCCGGCCACTCGAGAAGGCCGTCGCTGGAGGCGGGGACGCCGTAACCCTCGGGCATGACAGGCCGGTCACGGTCCGGCACCGAGCTGGTTCCCATGGCCTTCCGGGTTAGCACAACGCGCCCGTTCTGTCGCGCTCTTGACACCGAACCGTTCTCCGGCGTAACACGATGGGGGTGGGTTACCCTGCTCCCGAGCGCTGAGGTGCAGCCATGGCATCGGTTCCACGCTGGAGGGTCAGATTGTCCGTCGCAGTGGTCGCGTTCGGGCTGGCCAGCTGCGGCGGGGAAGGGAGCCCGTCGTCCGCGCCTGGGCCCACAGCCACGCAGCCGGCACCTACCTTGAACGCCCTGGACCTCCCAGCCGACGCCCCCGGACCGGGACCGACCTCGGGCCCCTCACCGACGGTGGAGACCACGGGCCCGACGGGACCAGGGACCACCCCCACGCTGGCGCCCCCGTCCGGCGGCGACCCCCCTCCTTCGACCGCTCCGCCGGTGACCACCGCGGCCCGGTCTTCGGTCGAGGGTGACTTCTCGCTTACCTACCCGAGCGGCTGGGGCCCGGCCGGGCCGGTGATCTCCTCGGCGTTCGCGGCGGGCGCCGATTGTGCCTCGGCGCTGGTGGTCGACCGCGCCCTGCCCGACGCCTCCGGCCCCGGCGCCCAGGTGCTGCAGTCGTTCGTACAGCTGTGCTGGAAGGGCACCGAAGGCCTCAGCCTCGACGGTTACATGGCGGCCACCTACGGTGGCACCGGCGGGTTCCAGGCGGCGACGCTGGCGGGCCGGCCCGCCTTCGTGGCCGCTAGCGGCGGGTCATCGACCTACTTTGTCGACACCTCATCACGGCGCTACCAGGTCAGGACCGCGGTCACTGCCTCTCCCGAGCTGGAAGCCCAGCGCCGGGCCGAGGTCGCACAGGTCCTGGCTTCTCTGGCGCTTCCGGACTGACAACGCACAAGGAGCGGATAGTGAAGCTACGGGGGGGAAGGCGCCGGACGGGGGCCGCCGCAGCAGCGGGCCTGGTGAGCCTGGCGATGACGGCGTCTGCTTTCGCGGGGGTCGACGTGCAGGTCAACGACCCGACGACCGACGACGTGGCCAACGACGTCACGACCCAGAGCGAGACCTCGCTGGTGGTGGGGGCCAACGGCGTGATCTGTGCCGGCTTCAACGACTTCGGGCCCCAGGGCCTGTCGGGCCTGGCCCGGTCGACCGACCTCGGGGCCACCTGGACCGACCTCGGGGGGATCAGCGAGCGGGGTGACCCCGTCCTCGCCTACCACGAGGCCAGCGACACCTACTTCTACGCCAGCCTCGGCACCACCCAGATCCGTGTCGCCCGGTCGACCGACGGCTGCCAGACGTTCGGGGCGGCGGTGAACGCCTCGGTCGCCTTGGGGGACACGTCCCTGGCCGACAAGCCCTGGATCGCCGTCGACAACACCGGTGGCCCCAACGACGGCAACGTCTACCTGTGCTTCACCCGGTTCTTCAGCGGGAGCGAGCTGCGGGTCATGCGCTCGATCGACGGCGGCAACACCTACCAGAACGAGATGGTCATCGGCGCCGACGGCACGGCCCCCTTCGGCTGCAACGTCCAGGTGGGCTCGGACGGGGCGGTAAACGTCACCTGGGCCCGGCGCGACACCGACGACATCGTGTTCTCCCGCTCGGTGGATGCGGGCCTTACCTACTCGGCGGCCGTCACGGTCAACTCGGCCGCCACCCGCGAGCCCGGGACCGACACGATCGTGGCCTGCGGCGGCGGGAACCGTCCCACCCTGACGGGCAACATCCGCATGCTCCACCAGGCGTGGATGGCGACCGACACCACCGGCGGTCCCAACGACGGCAACCTCTACATCGTCTGGGCCAGCGACCCGGCGGGCACCCCCGACAACTCCGACGTGTTCTTCAGCCGGTCGACCGACAACGGCGCCACCTGGAGCGCCATGACCCAGATCGGAGGAGGCGGAGGCGCCACTGACCAGTTCGAGCCCAACGTGGCGGTCAACGACACGGGCGACGTGGCCGTGGTCTGGTACGACCGGCGCAACGACGCGGCCAACAACATGCTCATCGACGTGTACACGGCCTTCTCGGCCGACGGGGGCGCCACCTTCGCGCCCATCGTCAGGGTGACCGACGTCTCCTTCGGGGTGCCCCAGCTAAACCCCAACTTCAACCCCGGGGCAGCCCAGTGCTACATGGGCGAGTACATCGCCATCGACGGGTGGGGCTCGCTGTTCTTCTACATGTGGGGTGACAACCGCAACACGGTCACCAACGCCAACTGGCCGGCGGGCCGGCCCGACCCCGACGTCTTCTTCGACGTACTGGCCGGCCCCACGGCTCTCGACTGCCCGGCCGGGCTGGTCCCCACCATCATCGGCACCGCCGGGGACGACGACCTCATCGGCACCGCCGGTGACGACATCATCTTCGGGCTCGGGGGCAACGACCGGATCGCGGGTATGGGCGGCAACGACATCCTCTGCGGTGGCGAGGGCGACGACCAGCTATCGGGTGGGGCGGGCGACGACCAGCTCTACGGCGGTCCCGGCAACGACCGCCTGTCCGGGGGTGCCGGGAACGACCTGCTGGTGGGCGGGGCGGGGATCGACCGCCTGAGCGGCGATGCCGGTGACGACATCCTTGACACGGTCAACGGCGTGGGTGGCGACTTCTTCCACGGCGGGGCGCACACCACGGGCGACATCTGTGTGTCCGATCCTGGTGACACCAACCTCGGCGGCTGCAACCCCTGAGATGAGCCCTCGGCTGGCTGGAGCACCTGATGGTGCTCCAGCCCGCGAGGACGCCAGGAGGCTCTATCCGACCAGCTTGCGGGCGGCGTCGGCGATGGCGGTGGCGTCGATGCCGGCGGCCGCCACCAGCTCGTCGGGCTTGCCCGAGGTGGGCATGGCCGACACGGCCAGCGCCCGCAGGTGCAGGGGGCCATCGGTGGCTGCGGCCAGGGCCTGGGCCACGGCGTCGCCCAGGCCGCCCTCGGCCCAGTGGTCCTCGGCCACCACCACCCGGCCCCCGCAGTCCCGGGCGGCCTCGGCCAAGGTGGCGGCGTCGACGG